>JAHZIZ010000176.1 GCA_022601215.1 Bacteroidota bacterium | reverse complement strand
CAATTCCTGAATTATGGATCGTACGGATAGCAGATTCTCTACCATTTCCTGGTCCCTTAACGTATACTTTTACCTTACGAAGTCCAGCTTCGTGAGCTACTTTAGCAGCATCTTCTGAAGCCAACTGAGCAGCGTAAGGAGTATTCTTTTTAGATCCTCTGAAGCCCATTTTTCCGGCAGAAGACCAAGAGATTACATCTCCTTTTTTGTTGGTCAATGAAATGATAATGTTATTGAATGAAGCCGTTACGTGCGCTTGCCCCGTAGCTTCAACATTAACCTTACGTTTCTTTGTACTTTTTGAGTTAGACTTAGCCATATCTCTAGTGATTATTTAGTTGCTTTCTTCTTGTTAGCAACAGTTTTACGTTTTCCTTTTCTTGTACGAGAGTTATTCTTTGTACGCTGTCCTCTTAATGGAAGACCCGATCTGTGACGAATTCCTCTGTAACATCCTATGTCCATTAAGCGTTTAATACTTAATTGAACTTCACTACGTAGCTCACCTTCGATTTTGAAAGACCCAACAGCATCACGAATGTTCCCGATTTCCTCATCGTTCCACTCATTTACTTTTTTGTCTTCGCTAACTCCGGCTTTTTCAAGTATGTCCTTAGCTCGGCTTCTTCCGATACCAAAGATATACGTTAACGCGATTACACCCCTTTTTTGTTTTGGGATATCTACACCTGCGATTCTTGCCATAACTTATCCTTGTCTTTGTTTGAACCTAGGGTTCTTTTTGTTAATTACATATAATCTACCTTTTCTGCGTACAATCTTGCAGTCGGCACTTCTTTTCTTAACGGATGCTCTTACTTTCATCTGTTCTCTTTTTATTTAGATAGGAACGAAATAGTCGTCCTTAGTATCTATACGTTATACGAGCCTTAGTCAAATCATAAGGACTCATTTCTAATTTCACTTTGTCTCCAGGTAATAATTTAATGTAATGCATACGCATCTTACCTGAAATATGCGCTGTAACGATATGACCGTTTTCCAGTTCTACACGGAACATTGCGTTAGACAATGCTTCTACAATCGTTCCATCTTGTTCTATTGCTGGTTGTTTTGCCATATTATGCTACTGCTTTTCTGTTTTTACCTGACTTCATTAAACCATCATAGTGACGATTCAATAAGTAGGAGTTAATTTGTTGCATGGTATCTATTGCTACCCCCACCATAATTAGTAAAGAGGTACCTCCAAAGAACAATGCCCAACCTTGCTGCACTCCCATCAAATTCACTACGAATGCTGGGAAAATAGCAATTAATGCAAGGAATACAGATCCCGGCAATGTGATTTGAGACATGATCTTATCTAAATACTCAGCTGTATCAGTTCCTGGTTTAATACCTGGGATAAACCCTCCACTACGCTTTAAGTCATCTGCCATTTTATTGGTAGGAACTGTAATTGCAGTGTAGAAATAAGTAAAGATAATGATCAATAATGCGAACACTACATTGTACCATACTCCGAAAATATTACCAAAATTTGCTTGAATTGATTGTGCTACCGAACTTTCCGGGAATAAACCTGCCAAAGCAGATGGAGCAAACATTAAGGCTTGTGCAAAGATAATTGGCATTACCCCTGAAGCGTTTAACTTCAATGGGATAAACTGTCTTGCACCAAAAATATTCTTTTCATATTCTCCACTTGCTGTTCTACGCGCATATTGTACCGGTATCTTTCGAACTGCCATTACTAATAGTATCGACAGCAAAATGATAACAAACCAGATAACCAATTCTATTAATACTAACATTATAGAATTAGATGCAATTTCCTGAGCGAATGACTGAGGTAATGTTGCGATAATTCCAACCATAATTAAGATAGAAATACCGTTCCCAATTCCCTTGTCCGTGATACGTTCTCCCAGCCACATAGCGAAAATACAACCAGTCACCAAAATGATGATGGATGACACATAGAAGGTAGGAGTTAACCCTAACACAAAAGCTTCTGGCGGAACCCCTAAGTACTGGATACCAGCAATATAACTAGGAGCCTGCACCAAACAAATACCGATGGTTAACCAACGCGTAATCTGAGTGATCTTTTTTCTTCCACTTTCTCCTTCTTTTTGTAATTTCTGAAGGTAAGGAACTGCGATCTGCATCAATTGAACCACAATAGAAGCTGAGATATATGGCATAATTCCTAATGCAAAAACAGAGGCATTCGAAAATGCTCCTCCTGTAAATGCATTTAGCAATCCACCAATTCCACCAGCATTGAATTTACCAGCAAACTCAGAAAGAGCTTGCGCATCAATACCAGGTAACACAACTTGAGCACCAAATCGGTACACTAACAAAAGACCCAACGTCACCATAATACGGTTACGTAACTCTTCTATCTTAAACACATTTTTTATGGTTTCAATAAATTTCATCCTTTTATAAAAATTACAATTCTACAACTGCTCCACCGGCAGCCTCAATGGCAGCCTTTGCAGTCGCTGTGAATTTGTGAGCAGATACATTTAATTTTGACTTCAATTCTCCTCTTCCTAAAATCTTCACCATCTCATTCTTACCTGCAAGCCCTAAACTTACAAGTGTATCAAAATCTACAGTATCCTTGATCTTTTTATTGTCTACTAAAGCTTGAAGCGTATCCAAGTTAACACCTTGGTACTCCTTACGGTTAATATTCGTGAAACCGAATTTAGGCACACGACGCTGTAATGGCATCTGTCCACCTTCAAATCCTAATTTCTTAGAATAACCTGAACGAGACTTAGCTCCTTTGTGCCCACGTGTAGCGGTACCACCTTTACCAGAACCTTGTCCACGCCCAACGCGCTTCCCTTGTCTTTTAACCGAACCTTCTGCTGGTTTTAAATTACTTAAATCCATTGTATATATCTTATTTAGTTTCTACTGAAACTAGGTGATTAACTTTTCTTATCATACCAAGAATATTTGGCGTGTCTTCATGCTCTACCACTTGACCTATTTTCTTAAGGCCTAAAGCTTCTAGCGTTCTCTTCTGGTTCTGAGTACGGTTAATCGCACTCTTCACCTTTGTTACTTTAATTTTTGCCATTTTCTTACTATTTTATCCTTTATACAATTTCTCAAGTGAAATTCCTCTTTGTTTAGCTACCGTCTGTGCACTACGTAATTGTAATAGCGCATCAAAAGTTGCCTTCACAACATTATGAGGATTCGATGATCCCTGAGATTTCGATAATACATCGTGGATTCCAACTGCTTCCAATACTGCACGAACGGCACCACCAGCAATAACCCCTGTACCAGGCGCTGCCGGTAACAAGTTCACTCTTGCACCACCATATTTTCCTTTTTGCTCGTGTGGAAGGGTTCCTTTATTTAATGGAATTCGAACTAAATTTTTCTTAGCATCTTCAATGGCTTTCGCTATCGCGCTTGCTACATCTTTAGACTTTCCAAGTCCTTGTCCTACTACTCCATTTTCATCACCAACAACAACAATAGCTGAAAATCCAAAAGCTCTACCCCCCTTTGTTACTTTGGTTACACGTTGTACGCCTACCAAACGGTCTTTTAAATCCAGACCTCCGGGTTTTACTGTTTCTACGTTTTTATAATCTTGATACATACTCTTAGAATTTTAGTCCGCCTTCGCGAGCTCCTTCAGCTAATGATTTAACTCTTCCGTGATATAGGTAACCTCCTCTGTCGAAAGTGATACTTTCAATTCCAGCTTTAACAGCCTTCTCAGCGATTGCTTTCCCTACTAATTTTGCAGCTTCGGTTTTATTCACCTTAGCCACATCAACATCCTTATCTCTTGAAGATGCAGCAGTGATAGTCTTCCCGCTTACATCGTCAATAAGTTGCGCATAAATTTCTTTATTACTTCTGAAAACAGCTAAACGAGGACGTTGCTCTGTTCCAGAAACCGTTTTACGTATTCTATAACGTAAACGCTATCTTCTACTTTCTTTAGATAATGCCATAACTTAATTGCTTATGCAGATTTACCTGCTTTTCTTCTAATGATTTCTCCAACAAACTTGATACCTTTTCCTTTGTAAGGTTCTGGCTTACGGAACGCACGGATTTTCGCCGCAACTTGTCCTACCAATTGCCTATCATGAGAAGTTAATTTAACAATAGGATTCTTTCCTTTTTCACTAATTGTCTCAACCTTTACTTCTGGAGCAATCTCTAAGACAATATTATGTGAAAATCCAACGGCCAAATCTAATTTCTGACCTTGGTTGCTTGCACGATACCCTACTCCTACTAATTCTAGTTCTTTAGTCCATCCTTTAGATACACCTTCACACATATTAGCTACTAGAGATCGGTATAATCCGTGTTTTGCTCTATGATCTTTCGCATCTGAAGGACGTTCAACAATTACGTTTCCTTCTTCTACCTTAACGCTAACATCAGAAAACTCCTGACTTAACTCGCCTAACTTCCCTTTAACAGTAATCACGTTGTCTTTTACATCAACGGTAACTCCTTCCGGGATTGCTACTGGGCTTTTACCTATTCTTGACATTTCTTAGTCTTTTATTAGATTAGTATACGTAACAAAGTACTTCTCCACCCACATTCTGGTTAGCGGCTTGCTTTCCTGTCATTACTCCTGCTGAAGTAGACACGATAGCAATTCCTAAACCATTCAATATTCTCGGCATCTCTGAAGACCCTGCATACTTACGTAAACCTGGTTTACTAATTCTTTGAATTTTCTTGATTACTGGATCTTTTGTTAGCTTGTCATACTTTAAAGCGATCTTGATAACCCCTTGAGGTCCTTTTTCGTCTTCAAACTTGTAGCTTAACACAAAACCTTGATCAAATAAGATCTTAGTAATCTCCTTTTTAAGATTGGAAGCTGGCACCTCTACTACGCGGTGTCCTGCTTTCACTGCATTTCTAACTCTTGTCAGATAATCTGCGATTGGATCTGTTGTCATTTAATTTAATTTGCGGATGTGGTTTTTAGCAATAGCGCTAAACCTTCAACCAATTTATAATTGTTGTTTTACCAACTAGCCTTTCTAACCCCTGGGATCAAGCCTTTATTAGCCATCTCACGAAACATAACACGTGAAAGACCAAATTGTCTCATATACCCTTTTGGTCGCCCTGTCAATTTGCAACGATTGTGCATACGGATAGGAGATGCATTCTTTGGCAGTTTTTGTAACGCCTCGTAATCACCAGCTTCTTTTAAAGCTTTGCGTTTCTCTGCATACTTAGCTACCGTTTTTGCTCTTTTAACCTCGCGGGCTTTCATTGATTCTTTAGCCATCTCTTAGTTCTTTTTAAAAGGTAATCCTAGTTCGGTTAATAATGATTTTGCTTCTTTATCAGTCTCTGCAGACGTTACAAAAGTAACGTTCATCCCCTCAATCTTCTTGATCTTGTCAATATCGATTTCTGGAAAAATAATCTGCTCTGTAACTCCTAAAGAATAGTTTCCTCTACCGTCGAAACCTGTAGCCTTAATCCCTCCAAAATCACGTACACGAGGCAATGAAGATGTAATAAGTCTATCTAAAAACTCATACATACGCTCACCACGTAACGTTACTTTAGCACCAATAGGCATTCCTTTTCTAAGTTTGAAAGTTGCAACATCCTTTTTAGAGATCGTTGGTACAGCTTTCTGCCCGGTGATGTTTGTCAATTCATCTACAGAATACTCGATTAATTTCTTATCAGCTACAGCATTACCAACCCCGCGAGACACAACTATGCTCTTTAGTTTTGGTACCTGCATTACATTTTTGTAGCCAAATTCATCCGTTAGAGCATTAATAATCCTGCTCTTATATTCTTCCTTAAGTCTTGGTGTATATCCCATAACTATAATACTTGATTCGATTTTTTAGCAAATCGTACTTTTTTACCATCTTCCACACGAACACCAACTCTGGTAGCACTACCGGACTTAGGATCAATAAGTGAAAGATTTGAAATATGAATAGGAGCTTCTTTCTCAGTAATTCCACCTTGAGGACTAGCTGCGCTAGGTTTCTCATGTTTCTTCACCATGTTTACTCCTTCTACTATTGCTTTGTTTTTTTCACGAAATATGCGTAGTACCTTTCCTTCAGACCCTTTGTGATCTCCAGCAGTAACTACAACATTATCTCCCGATTTAATTTTAAGCTTTCCCATCTTGGTTTTCGTATTAAAGCACCTCTGGTGCTAATGATACAATCTTCATAAATTGTTTGTCACGAAGCTCTCTAGCTACGGGACCAAATACACGTGTTCCTCTCATCTCCCCTTGAGGACCTAAAAGAACACAAGCGTTGTCATCGAAACGGATATAAGATCCATCAGGTCTTCTAACCTCTTTTACCGTACGCACCACTACAGCAGTAGATACAGTTCCTTTCTTAATGTTTCCGTTTGGAGTAGCTTCTTTAACTGTAACCACAATTTTGTCGCCAATAGAAGCGTAACGTTTCTTTGTACCTCCTAACACACGAATAGTAAGGACTTCCTTAGCTCCGGTGTTATCTGCTACTTTTAGTCTTGATTCTTGTTGTACCATGATTACTTAGCTCTTTCTATGATTTCTACTAATCTCCAACACTTGGTTTTACTCATAGGTCTTGTTTCCATGATCTTTACAGTATCTCCTTCGTTGCAGTCGTTTTTCTCGTCGTGCGCTACATACTTCTTCGTTTTCAAAACGAATTTTCCATACATAGGGTGTTTTACTTTTTTCACCTCACTAACAACAATAGATTTCTCCATTTTGTTACTAGTTACTACACCTATACGTTCTTTTCTTAAATTTCTTTTTATTTCCATCTTTCAGCTTCGTACAATTATTGCACTTCTCTTTTAGTTAGTTCTGTCGCAATTCTCGCGATGGCTTTTCGTTGCCCTCTTATTTGAATTGGATTTTCCAACGGTGATATAGCGTGCGCTATTTTAAGATCTGTTAAGCTCTTTTTTAATTCAGCCAAACTATCTTGAAGTTGCGCTGTTGATGCTTCGTTTATTTCTGATTGTTTCATAAATGACAATTCTAAAAATTAAGCTTGATAGTCTCTTGAAATCAAGAATTTTGTTTTCACTGGAAGCTTTTGAGCAGCTAGACGCAATGCTTCTTTTGCTGTTTCTAATGGCACTCCAGAAATTTCAAACAATACTCTTCCTGGCTTTACTACAGCCGCCCAATATTCTACAGCACCTTTACCTTTACCCATACGTACTTCAAGAGGCTTTTTTGTAATAGGCTTATCTGGGAAAATCATAATCCACAGAGACCCTTCTCTTTTCATATAACGAGTAGCAGCAATACGTGCAGCTTCAATTTGACGTGCAGTCAGGAAATTTGAATCCAAAGACTTAATACCAAAAGTTCCGTAAGATAACTGGTTACCGCGACCAGCATTTCCTTTCATACGTCCCTTCTGTTGTTTACGGAATTTTGTTCTTTTAGGTTGTAACATGTTCTGTTCTCTTTAAAAATTACTTTCTGTTACGACGTGATTTATTACCACCTCGACCAGAACCACCTTTTCCACCTTTTTTGGCTAAGCCAACTAGGGGAGAAAGTTCTCTTTTTCCATACACTTCACCTTTCATGATCCACACTTTAACACCCAATCTACCATAAGTAGTGTGTGCCTCAACTAAAGCATAATCAATATCGGCTCTAAAAGTTGATAAAGGAATACGACCATCCTTGTACGCTTCACTACGTGCCATTTCAGCACCATTTAAACGCCCAGAGATCTGAATTTTAATACCTTCAGCATTCATACGCATTGCTGCAGCAATAGCCATTTTTATAGCACGACGGTAAGAGATACGATTCTCTATTTGTCTTGCTACACTAGCTCCTACTAGATGCGCATCAAGCTCAGGTCTCTTAATCTCATGGATATTGATCTGTACTTCTTTACCTGTAATTTTCTTAAGCTCTTCTTTCAACTTGTCTACTTCCTGACCACCTTTCCCAATAATAATACCAGGTCTTGCAGTAGTAATAGTAACGGTTACAAGTTTAAGCGTACGCTCAATAATTACTCTAGACACACTTGCTTTACTTAAACGAGCGTGAACATATTTTCTAATCTTATCGTCTTCGGCAAGTTTATCGCCGTAGTCGTTACCACCGTACCAGTTGGATTCCCATCCTCTAATGATACCTAAACGGTTCCCGATTGGATTTGTCTTCTGTCCCATTTAAATTTAGCTTTGTGTGTTATCGTTTGCTCCTAAAACCAGTGTTACGTGGTTGGAACGTTTTCTAATTCTATGTGCGCGTCCTTGTGGTGCTGTACGTAGTCTTTTCAACATAGTACCGCCATCCACACGGATCTCCTTAACAAAAAGATCTGCATCCTCGACACTAGCATCCTCATTCTTCGCTTGCCAGTTGGCAATAGCTGAAAGTAATAATTTCTCTAGACGACGTGAAGCCTCTTTTTGACTGAATCTTAAAATATTTAGCGCCTTGTCTACTTTTTCACCTCTTACTAAATCCGCTACTAAACGCATTTTTCTTGGCGAAGTAGGGCAATTGTTCAACTTAGCGAAATACTGTGTCTTCTTCGCTTCCTTGATTTGCTCTGCTCTTTCTCTTTTACGAACTCCCATGGCCTATTATTTTTTTCCTTTATTTTTTGCACCAGCGTGACCACGGAATGATCTTGTAGGTGAAAATTCTCCTAATTTATGTCCTACCATATTCTCAGTAACATATACTGGAACAAATTGACGTCCATTATGCACTGCAATGGTTTGCCCAACAAAGTCAGGAGTAATCATAGAAGCACGTGACCAAGTTTTGATAACGGTCTTCTTGTTTGACTCAACATTTTGCTGAACTTTTTTCTCTAGCTTGTAGTGAACGTAAGGTCCTTTTTTTAATGATCTTGCCATAGCTTATTTCTTTCTACGTTCGATAATATATTTATTACTTGCTTTCGTCTTAGAACGGGTTCTAAATCCTTTTGCCGGGATTCCGTTTCTAGATCTTGGGTGTCCTCCAGAAGATTTACCTTCTCCACCACCCATTGGGTGATCAACAGGATTCATCACAACTGGTCTTGTACGTGGTCTTCTACCTAACCATCTAGATCGACCAGCTTTACCAGAAACTAGCAATTGGTGATCACTATTAGATACAGCACCTATTGTTGCCATACAAGCCACTAAAATCATACGAGTTTCTCCAGAAGGCAACTTAACCGTTGCATACTTTCCATCTCTTGCCATTAGCTGAGCAAACGCACCAGCACTACGAGCCATAACAGCTCCTTGACCTGGACGTAACTCTAAACAAGAAATAATAGTACCTAATGGAATATTAGCTAAGGTCATAGCGTTTCCAATTTCTGGAGCCACTTTCTCACCTGAAACGATGTTCTGACCTACTTGAAGTCCGTTTTGAGCAATTACATATCGCTTATCACCGTCTTGGTAATTAAGTAAAGCGATAAATGCTGTACGGTTTGGATCATATTCTATGGACGCGACTGTAGCAGGAATTCCTTGCTTATCACGTTTAAAGTCGATAATTCTATATCGTCTTTTGTGACCACCACCCTTATAGCGCATGGTCATCTTTCCTTGACTGTTTCTACCTCCAGAACGTTTCTTCGGAGCCAATAGGCTTTTTTCCGGCTTATCAGTTGTAATGGCGTCAAATCCATTTACAACTCTAAAACGCTGTCCTGGGGTGATTGGTTTTAATTTTCTTACTGACATTTTTGTCTTTTTTTTCTAGCTTAATTAATTAAGCGTTTGCGTAAAAATCTATTGTATCACCTTCCGCCACCTGTACAAGTGCTTTTTTGAAAGCATTTGTTTTACCAGTTTGGATCCCCGTTTTCGTATAACGAGTACGACGATCTGGGCGGACATTCATTGTGCGAACTTTTTCAACAGAAACACCATAAGCAGCCTCAACCGCTTTTTTGATTTCTACCTTATTCGCCTTAGGGTTCACTACAAAACTGAATAGGTTTTTCTCCTCAGCATCTCTTGTAGCTTTTTCTGTAATAATAGGTTTAATTAAGATATCCATCTTGCTTCTATTTACTTAAATTTTGTTCAATTCCTTCCAAAGAACCTTCAAACAACACGACGCTGTTTGCGTTCATAATTTTGTAAGTGCTTAATTCTGAGTTAGTTACAACTTCAGTGCCTTTCAAATTACGAGACGACAAATATACATTATTATTTGACTCTCCCAACACTATCAGAGATTTTTTGTTCTCTAGTCCTAAGTTCTTCAATACTTTAGTAAACTCCTGCGTTTTTGGAGCATCCATCGTAAAGTCCTCAAGCACAACAATTGACTTGTTAGTTGCCTTTAAACTTAAGGCCGATTTACGTGCCAAACGCTTTAAGTTTTTATTCAACTTGAACGAGTAATTTCTCGGTCTTGGCCCAAACATACGACCCCCACCTTTAAATACACCAGATTTGACGCTACCAGCACGAGCCGTACCCGTACCTTTCTGCTTCTTAATCTTTCTCGTACTACCTGTAATCTCAGCACGCTCTTTTGCTTTGTGCGTTCCTTGACGTTGGTTTGCAAGAAATTGCTTTACATCAAGATATACAGCGTGATTGTTAGGCTCTATTCCAAACACATCTTTAGAAAGGTCTGCCTTTCTACCTGTGTCTTTTCCGTTTTTGTCTAATACAGCTACCTTCATTATTTCTGAATAGTTACGTAAGCATTTTTGTGTCCAGGTACACACCCTTTCACAACAAGTAGGTTCTTATCAGCCACTACTTTCAACACTCTTAAGTTTTGAACTTTCACTCTCTCGTTCCCCATTTGACCAGCCATCTTCATTCCTTTGAATACTCTCGCAGGATAAGATGCCGCACCAATTGAACCAGGAGCTCTTAAACGGTTATGCTGACCGTGAGTCGCTTGACCTACACCACCAAAACCATGACGCTTTACCACCCCTTGGAACCCTTTACCTTTTGAAGTACCCGCAACATCTACGAATTCTCCTTCTTCAAAGTGCTCTACTGTGATAGTATCACCTAATTTATACTCCTCTTCAAATCCTTGGAATTCAACGACTTTACGCTTTACAACGGTTCCCGCTTTTTTGGCATGCCCTTCGGCAGCCTTAGTAGCAGTCTTTTTGTCATCGAAACCAAGCTGAAGAGCTTCATACCCGTCAACCTCTAAGGTTCTGACTTGGGTAACAACACAAGGGCCACACTCTATAACAGTACACGGCATATTCTTTCCGTTCGCGTCAAAGATGCTGGTCATCCCTATCTTTCTTCCAATTAACCCAGACATATTTAATTATTTATAGTTATTAAAAAAATTCAATTTTCTTTCGGAAACCCCTTAAACAAACATGGGGTCAAAATAAATTCGACCCCGAATGTTACTTTGTTTCCGTTTTTCCCTCGCCCGCAGCTTAGGACATGTCTTCTGAAATAATTCAGAAGTATACTTACACCTTAATCTCTACTTCTACTCCACTTGGCAACTCTAACTTCATTAGAGCGTCAATCGTCTTTGAAGAAGAGCTGTAGATATCCAATAAGCGCTTATATGAGCTTAATTGGAACTGCTCTCTACTCTTCTTGTTAACGTGTGGTGAACGTAATACAGTAAAGATTTTTTTGTGTGTTGGTAATGGGATTGGCCCAGTTACAACAGCACCTGTACTTTTTACAGTCTTAACGATTTTTTCAGCAGATTTGTCCACTAAATTATGATCGTATGATTTTAATTTAATTCTGATTTTTTGACTCATTGCTGATATATTATGCGTTAGTTCCTCTTGCCGCAGCGATTACTTCTTCCGAAATATTACTCGGAGTTGCAGCGTAATGTGAAAATTCCATTGTTGATGTGGCACGACCTGAAGACAATGTTCTTAATGTGGTAACATAACCAAACATTTCAGATAGTGGCACAGTAGCTTTCACTACTTTCGCCCCTGCTCTGTCGCTCATATCACTCACCTGTCCTCTACGACGGTTCAAGTCACCTACAATATCACCCATGTTTTCCTCTGGAGTTAACACCTCCAGCTTCATGATAGGTTCTAGAATTACCGCTCCAGCAGCTTTTGCCGCAGCCTTAAATCCTAGTTTCGCAGCCAATTCAAATGATAATTGATCCGAATCCACAGGGTGGAAAGATCCATCCGTAAGGGTTACCTTCATACTATCTACTTCGAATCCAGCCAATGGACCATTTACCATTGCCATTTTGAATCCTTTCTCTACCGAAGGGATAAATTCTTTTGGAATGTTACCACCTTTGATACTGTTTACGAATTCAAGTCCAACTTTTCCTTCCTCAGCCGGCTCTAATGTAAATACAATATCACCAAATTTTCCACGTCCACCAGATTGCTTCTTATAAGTTTCTCTGTGTTGTGCAACTTTAGTAATAGCTTCTTTATACTCAACTTGTGGCTGCCCTTGGTTCACTTCAACCTTGAACTCACGTTTTAAACGATCCACAATAATATCTAAATGAAGCTCTCCCATTCCTGAGATAACTGTTTGACCAGACGCCTCATCAGTACGAACTTGGAATGTTGGATCTTCTTCTGCCAACTTAGCCAAAGCCATACCTAATTTATCAACATCAGCTTTAGTCTTAGGTTCAACCGCTATACCAATTACTGGATCTGGGAAGTCCATAGATTCTAAAACAATTGGGTGCTTCTCATCAGACATAGTATCACCAGTCTTGATATCCTTAAATCCAACTGCTGCTCCAATATCACCTGCTTCGATATAATCGATAGCATTCTGCTTATTAGAATGCATTTGATAGATACGAGAGATACGCTCCTTCTTTCCAGAACGATTGTTCAAGATATAAGAACCTGCATCTAAACGACCCGAGTAAGCACGGAAAAATGCTAAGCGTCCTACGAAAGGATCTGTAGCAATTTTAAATGCCAAAGCCGCAAATGGCTCCTTTACATCTGGCTTACGTAATTCTTCTTCTTCTGTATCAGGATTCATCCCTACAATACCTTCCTTATCAACAGGCGATGGTAAATAACGACAAACAGCATCTAAAAGGAACTGAACTCCTTTGTTTTTAAATGCAGATCCACAGATCATTGGAATGATAGACATATCCATCACAGCAGCACGAAGCGCAGCATGCACTTCATCCTCAGTAATAGAATCCTCATCTTCCATATATTTTTCTAGAAGATTTTCATCATAAGCAGCCACCTCTTCAATTAGCTTTCCGCGTAATTCAGCAGCCTCTTCTTTTAATTCTTCTGGAATTTCAATCACATCAAAAGTCGACCCTTGTGTTTCATCATGCCAAACAATAGCACGGTTTTTCACTAAATCTACGATACCTTTAAAGTCCATCTCATCACCAATATTCATCACAATTGGTACAGCATTAGACCCCAACATATCTTTAACTTGCTGACAAACCATCATAAAGTTAGATCCTTGACGGTCCATTTTATTGACAAAACCAATACGTGGCACCTTGTAGTTATCTGCTAGTCTCCAGTTAGTTTCAGATTGTGGCTCAACACCATCCACTGCACTAAATAAGAATACTAAACCATCTAAAACACGTAAGGAACGATTTACCTCTACGGTAAAATCAACGTGACCTGGAGTATCAATAATATTAAAATGGTAGCCCTTCGCATCAGCAGTGAGACTTCCATTTTCTGTTGGGAAGCTCCACTCACAAGTCGTAGCAGCAGAAGTAATTGTAATACCTCTTTCCTGCTCTTGCTCCATCCAGTCCATTGTTGCGGCACCATCGTGTACCTCACCAATCTTGTGACTCACCCCTGTATAATAAAGGATACGCTCTGTTGTAGTAGTTTTACCTGCATCAATGTGTGCGGCAATACCAATATTTCTAGTAAGTTTTAAATCTCTAGCCATCGTATATTAAAATCTAAAATGTGAGAATGCTTTATTTGCTTCGGCCATTTTGTGCGTATCAGTTCTTTTCTTAACTGCAGCACCTTCATGCACTTCACCTATCTTATAAGACTTACCAGTGTAAAATAGAATACGCTCAGTGGTGATAGTTTTACCAGCATCAATATGCGCACAAATACCAATATTCCTAACCTTCTCTAATGAAACAGCATCAACCATACAAATTTTTTTCGATTTTTAAAATTACCAACGATAATGAGCAAAAGCCTTGTTAGACTCAGCCATTTTTCTTTTGTTTTCCTTTATAGTAACAGCCCCACCACGATT
>JAHZIZ010000175.1 GCA_022601215.1 Bacteroidota bacterium | reverse complement strand
TTTCTAAAGCAGTATGGCGATAGCCTAACTTTCCTAAAAGTACCATTTATACTCTAATTCCTTTTATTCAATAATAATAATGCAAAATACCTTTGTCTTATTATAAATCGTAAAAATATTGATATGAGTAAAAGAGCATTAATTATAGGCGGAAGTAGTGGAATTGGAAAAGCTACAGCGCAAAATTTATTAGAACAAGGTGTTGAAGTCCATATAGTGGGCACGAATGAGACAAAACTAACAGCCTTTATGGAGGAAACCGAGGGCGGACTCCATACCCATAGAGTGGATATCACCAATCAGAATGAAGTGGCTGTTTTGACGGAAACGATAAGTGATTGGGGTCACTTGGATTATTTAGTGAATGCCTCAGGGATTTTTGGGCCGAAAGCATTTTTGGATCATACAGTAGCTGACTATGATTCTTATCAAGATCTAAACAGAGGATTCTTTTTTATAACACAAGCCGCTGCAAAAAAGATGAGCGCGACTCAAGGCGGATCTATTGTCAATGTAGGATCCATGTGGGCAAAGCAGGCGGTAAAAGCTACACCTTCTTCTGCCTATTCCATGCAGAAGGCAGGTTTACATTCTCTTACACAACATTTGGCTATGGAGTTAGCAGATCACAAAATTAGAGTGAACGCTGTTTCTCCAGCAGTGGTGGAGACGCCTGTATATGAAGGTGTCTTTGGAGGGAAGCAAGAAGCTCATGAAGGCCTACAGAATTTTCACGGGTTTCACCCTTTAGGAAGAAATGGAAAGGCTAAGGATGTTGCTCATACCATTTCTTTCTTATTGTCAGAAAAGGCCGATTGGGTCACTGGGGCGGTTTGGGATACGGATGGTGGTGTGATGGCTGGAAGAAATTAATAGATTAAATTTGATAGATTGATGGATTCAGAAAATTCAAAATATATCATCATCGGAGCGGGACTCTCAGGCTTGTGTGCAGGCTATATGTTGCATAAAGCTGGGGAGTCCAATTTTATGATTCTAGAAGCGAGAAAACGGTTGGGGGGGAGGATTTTTACCAAAAATGGAATCGATTTTGGCGCCACTTGGTTTCAAGAGCATCATCGAAATGTTGGCGCTTTGTTGGAGGAGCTAGGCATTCCCTTATTTCATCAGTTTACTGAAGGTAAGAGTATTTTGGTCTATAGCACTATGGCTCCTGCTCATTATTTTGAAACAGATCAAAGTGTTCCTTCTGCAAAAAGAGTTGGTGGCAGTACTTCAGAAGTCATACGAAGATTAGCAGCACCTATTTCAGAAAAAATAAAACTTCAAACCCATGTGTATGAGATCGCAAAAAATGACGAGGGTGTGATGGTTAGTACTTCAGAGGGAACGTTTCAAGCGCAAAAGGTAATCGTTACGATACCGCCAAGGTTGGCAGCAGTTCTTGAGTTTCACCCACCACTTCCTGAAACCTTGTTAACAGCCATGCAGACTACGCATACCTGGATGAGTAATGCCATAAAGGTTGGGCTCACTTTTACCCATCCATTTTGGAAGGAAAAAGGGTTGTCAGGGACTTTAATTGGTCAGGGGGGAGCCGTTACTGAATTATATGACCATACCTGCAATGAAGGAAAGACATTCTCTTTAATGGGTTTCGTAAACGAGGGGCTACGTGAATTAACCCCGAAGCAACGAAAGGAAAGGGTTTTAGCGTATATGGCCAACTATTTAGGAGAAGAAGTGCACGATTACTTGAGTTTTGAGGAAATGGATTGGTCACAAGATCAATATACCTCTTGTTCCAAATTGCATTCTGTATATATAAGTCCGCAATACGGGAAACCAGAACTTTCGGAAGTATACATGGCCAATAGATTGATTTTGGCAGGGGCAGAGACAGCTGCAGTTTATGGTGGATATATGGACGGCGCCATACATAGTGCAATTCTAGCAGTGCAAAAGCTATTATCGAAGGAAGAATAAGTATATTTAATAATCTATGAGGGATCAACGAATAGCTACATACCACTTACATAAATCACAACCGGAAAAACTGCAATTTGAGATCTACGATTTGCGTTCCTATAGGTGTAAAAATGGTGAAAAGGCAGCAAGTGCTCATTCACATAGCTATTATCAAATGATATGGTTTTTTAATGCTGGAGGTATTCATACGGTCGATTTTATCGATTATCCAATAGAGAAGGATACCCTCTTATTTATCAACAAGGACCAAATTCATTTTTTTGATGATAATCTAGAGGTAGAAGGAAAGCTAATTCATTTTAATGAGAGTTTTTTTATGCATACTGAAGTGGACTTGTTCTTGAAGTATTGCATTTTTAATGTGACCACGTCACCGTGTTATATTGTCGACTTAGACACCAATAAAATTATGCATTCGTATTTGAAATCGATTGAAAATGAAACTAAGCATAAAGGAGCTTTCGGAGCGGAGGAGGTGATTCGATTTTCGTTAAAATCTATTCTGATTCTCTTAGAACGAACGCATAAGAGTCGCGGTGATGTGCAATTGCAATTTCAAAATGCATATCAACTGCAATTTTACCAATTTAAGGAATTGTTGGAGTTACATTATAAAGACGGGATGGCTGTAAGTGAATATGCAGCTTTGTTGTCGATTTCTGCCAAAACATTGAGTACTATATCTGCAAAAGTATCGGGGAAATCACCTGCAGCACATATTACGGAGAGAGTCGTATTGGAGGCAAAACGTTTATTGAAGTTTACTTCATTACACGTTAGTGAAGTCGCTTTTAACTTGGGGTTCGAGGACGATTCATATTTTATAAAGTATTTTAAGCGTCATACAAAAGTAACTCCACTAGCTTTTAGAAATAACCTGCTTTAATTCAATAGTTTAAGTGTTAATATAATCTTAAATAGCCCAAAACTAGCCGAAAATTACTTTTGTTTAAGTATATTTAATAAACATTAAACACTTTACAAGATGGAGTTAGTTCAAGAAGCATTAAATTTTGAGAAAGCAAAGATGAGTCATATGTCTACGAGTGATCGTGTTAAGGCATCTCGTGAGGCTAAACGTATCGTATTGGCATTAAACGAAATATACAAAAGAACGAAAGCGACGGATCTAATGGACTTGATGAAGCGGGTTACGGTCAAGAAGAAAAAGATCGAAAAACGATTAAAAGGGAATTTGGACGTTTTATCTTTATAGTCCATCGCCTATGTTTAATCTATTCAGAAAAATAACCAGAGAGGAAAAGCTACAAAAGCGATATGAGAAATTGATGAGGCAATGGGCCGAGTTGAGCAATATAAATCGTAAGGCCAGTGATGCCAAGTATGCCGAGGCACAACAAGTTTCGGACGAAATTGAACAACTTAAGGTGTCTAAATAAGAACGGGTTTTTTAGTTCTGAATTTTTACCTTTGCTGCATGCAACCCGATAACTTTACGACCTCATTCTTCGGAATTGGAATTCAAAATGGGAAAACACCTGAAAATTTAGGTGTACTCTGGAGAACCGCTCAAAATCTAGGAGCTAGCTTTATTTTTACCATAGGAAAGCGATATGCTCAACAGGCATGCGATACCCATAATGCGGTAAAATCTATGCCTTATTATCATTATAAAAATTTTGAAGACTTCTTTAATCACCTACCTAAAGGTGTTCGTATTGTGGGAGTAGAAAAGACTGAAAAGGCCGAAAACTTGGAGGACTTTCAGCATCCAAGGCGCTGTGTGTATCTATTGGGAGCCGAAGACAATGGTCTAACCAGAGAAGCCATAGAAAAGGCACATTTTTTAATTCAATTTCCTTCAGAATTTAGTCTAAATGTAGCTGTTGCGGGTAGTATTGTTCTCTACGATCGTTCCCGTAATAAACCACTCCTACAGGGTTAATGTTTCCAATAGATGTGCTAAACGATTCCCTCTTATACACGACACTTGACTCATTGTATATACTACCTTGTGCTCTAACAAATGGAGGT
>JAHZIZ010000174.1 GCA_022601215.1 Bacteroidota bacterium | reverse complement strand
GGAATTTTCTAAGTTTCGATTCCCACGAAATAAGCTATTATAATTATTAAATACAAAGGCAGATGCATAATCATTTACATCTGTGTACTGTGCGGAAAGTGCATAATTAAATCGTAGACTTTCACTCTTCTTAAGATTGTAAATAGCGTTAAAATCGGGAAGTAACATCCAATTATTTTGACTGACTTCGGTCCCTAATTGCTCATTCCTTAACCCATAGTTATGCAAGGTAGCTCCTGGTGTGAAAATAAACTTTCCAGTTTTTAATTTATAATGTGCTCCAAAAAAAACATCACTAAAAGTAAAGTCAACATCATTTTCTAAGGGAACTACGCCACCGCCAGTATCATTACTCTCCGTAAGATCTTCTCTATTACCATTATCTAATAGTTGAAAAATGTTAGAATTAAATTTTTGATTACTGAAGGTACTTCCCAAGGTGAGGTTGATATTACTCGTATTGTTAAGCACATAATAGTAATCGACTTTGGCGTCTAGCTTATTGGTTTTTATGTTTTTTGCTTGATTAATACTATAACGATCTTGTCCAGTCGTTAATGGTAAAATTTCGGCAAAAGGAATTGCGTCCTGTGTCGCATTGTAAAAAGGATCTTCATCTTTCCATAAATGCTGAATTTGTCCAGCGAAGATGTTTTTATCATTTAGCGTATAATAAGCGTTAACGTTCTGATTCACCGAAGTAGGCTTGTTCTCTAGTGTTTCTGAAATCTCATTGTCCCCGTTAATTAGCGATTGTGACAACAACTCTCCGTCTTCAGTCTGCTTTGAAGTTTTAATTAAAGCATCATAATCAAATTGAAAGTTGGTACTAGGTTTATAGACACTGCTTAATTTTAGCATCCCTAACTGGTTGCGCTGATCCACATTCGTGGCGCTATTTTCAACCGCTCCTGAGGCTATATATTGCCTTATGGAATTGGATACGATATTGGTTTTATTATCGCTCAAAATAGCAAAACCACTTAAGTCTAATTTAGGGTTGGCTCTCCAGCTAAAATTACCTGCTAAAAATTTGGCCTCAATAGCGTTAGCTCTATTGTTTTGAGCTACCGCAAATCCGAGATCGCTCTCGTCAATGCTAAAGTTAGTTCCGCCCCCACGATTGAAGTTTCTGAACCCACCCGTGAAATTAAAATAATCTCTGAATGTGAAAGGAACTTCCCCTATATCATTGAAATCGGTAATCAGGTTGATACTATATTCTGGACTGTAATAAAACAATTTGGGATGTATTAAATAACGAGCATCAGTTTCATCATCAACACCAGCTCCAGCGGTAATTTCTCCAAACCAAAAATTCTTCTTCCCCTCTTTCAATTTGATATTGATCGCTATGTTATCTTGATCATTACCCAAACCTCTCATTTGACCCACTTCATTGTAATTTCTGAGTACTTCCACCTTATCGACAGCATTGGCAGGAATATTCTTTGTCGCCAATTTACTATCCCCATCAAAAAAGTCTTTGCCTTCAACCATCACCTTACTTACTGTTTTTCCTTCAACCTCGATTTCTCCGTCATCGTTGACCTCAACACCGGGAAGGTTCTTCATTACATCACCCAGTTTTTTTTCGTCTCCTCGATTAAATGAATCCGCATTATACACAATAGTATCACCTTTGACGGTCACTGGCATTTCATATACCAATTCCACTCCTTCTAATTGAGCGGCCGTCTGATTTAAGACAAAATCGCGGGTCATATTCTGAGTATCTTCAGAAACAGCAACAACAATTTCAGCAGTATCATATCCTAAAAAGCTAGCTTTAAGCACATAGGTATTCCCTTTTCCTAAGTCTAATTGAAATTTACCATCATCGTTAGAGATTGCATACGACTCAATATCACCACTAGATTGAACCGTTGCAATTACATTCGCTAGCCCTAGAGGTGCGCCAATGGAATCTTTTATTGTCCCTCTCACTTTAACAGACTGTGCCAAAACTGCACAGCTAAGAAATAAAAATAGAACACTTAGTATCTTTTTCATTTTGGTTGTTTTTTAATACAGCATTGCCTAGCTCTTCTGGATTGAAGTGCTTCGAAAGCTTTTTATTTTTTCTGATTAATTATCCTCCAAATCTGCGTCCGCCGCCTCGTCTGCCGCCGCCTCGCCAATTTTCACGCATTTCTTCGGTTTTTTCTTTTACAATTTTATTGTATTCGGATCTACTCACTTCCTTTCCCGTACTTGGCGCCTCAATCAATTCTGCCTCTTTCGTATTCAGTATAATTTTAGAACACAATATGGTGGTTCTATCAATATTCATTTCTAAGATCAGCCCTGGCAGTCCAGCATACTCTCCTGGACCATTATTAACAGGAATTTGAGGCGTAAACCATGCCGTTACAGTGACCTCTTTAGGCACTTCAATTTCTTCCATAGGATCTTTTACCTTGGTGCTATCTGAAGCCACCTCCTTTGTTTCTTCGTTAGCCCCCCTTGTCCCTCGGGAACCTCTTGGTCCTCGTGGCCCTCGTCTACGACGAGCCATACTAAAATCATTAGGATCCACCTTTTTTACAGCGGTTGCTTTTATTGCGAGATACTGTCCTATTTGCCTAGACTCTTTTCCCACCGTCCATTCTAAATTGGTCAGTGTATCATTGATTAAGAATTGCTTACCGAAAAATTCTCGCTCTTCCAAAATCTGATTATTTGCAACATTTTTATACTGTTTCCCAGCAGTAAAACTACTCATCATCATACCCCAACCTCTACCTCCGGAACCCGTTTCTAATTTTTCTTCTTCTCTGTACAACGACTCATCTCCATTGAAGGTTAGGATGTAGGTTTTTTCTAACATCGACTTCATCCGATCGGCGATCTGCCGTTTCATGTCTTCGCTCATTTCTCTATTACCCCAATCGCTCATGTCAACTGTTGTTTTAGATTGATAAATAGCTTTCCCGCTCAAGGCCTGAGCCGACACTCCTAGGGAGAAGAACAAGACAAAATAGAAGAATATTGATTTCATATGTTGGATTTTTTATAAAGGTATCAATATCCTTTGACTACAAAAGTTGCAAAAGGTTTAATCGCAATATTTACCCTCCAATCCTTATCTCAATTTGATCACCTCCACGGCGTCCGTCACCATGAAACTGCTCCTCCATTTCCTTCATTTTCTTTTCCATAAGTTGATCATATTTTACCTGAGTGACCTTTTGCCCTTCTTTTGGCTTTTTAATCTGTATTCCTTTCTCTGGATTCAACACAACTTTACTGCATAACATTGTTTGTTGCCCATCATTAACTTCTAAGATGAGTCCAGGAAGCCCATCATAAATGCTAGGCCCATTTTTAACAGGAATCTGAGGGGTGTACCATGCGGTAATTGTAACCGTCTCCATTTTCTCTTCTTCGGTAGTTTCTTTATCGGCATCATCATTCACATTCATGAAACCATATACTGTTCGTTCATAAGTACTAGTAGCCTTAAAGCAAGTGTAATTTCCTATATTCTTAGTTTCTTTTCCCAGCTTCCATTCTCTCTTACTAATCGTGTCATTTATTAAAAATACTCTTGAAAACGACTCCGTCTGGTTGATGAACTTGTTATCGGCTAAATTCTTATAATAAGCGCCATTGCCTCCTTCACCAACGATTTCTACTTGTACGAAGGAATTCCCCGTATTTGGAGCTCCCAATTTTTCAACTTCCTTGTATAAGGATTCGTCCTTGGTGAACTCTAGCGTATATTCTTTTTCAAATTGTTTGCGCATCATCGCTTTTATTTGGGCTTGCATAGCATCATCCATCTGAGTACTATCCATTTGCACATCAAATTTCCGTTGGGTTTTGTAGGTGGCAATCCCTTTAATGTTTTGAGCTTGTATTACTTCGGCAAAAAAGAATACTGCCACCATACTCAGGCTAATTAAAATTTTCATTGTATTATTTTTTTTTAGATTAACAAGACAAAGATGCAAAGGCCTCCTTTTCTATTAGGTTAACCAATGTTAACGAGTGTTAAGCGTTTTGGAAAACTACGATATATGGTAGTACATTTGACCTATGAATGCATTGACATATAAACGCATACTATATTTTATTAGCTTGGTTATCTTGGCTACCCTTTGCAGTCAGTTATACTGGAACTATAAAAATTACCAGATAAGCAAGCAACAACTCACCAATGACGTACAGACGAGTCTGGATAATGCCGTAGATGCTTACTTCACGAATATAGCAGCAGGAGATACTTACGAGTTTCTCGACATAGACTCCACTTTTGTCTTCTCAAAAAGTCCAAGTAATGCACTATTCTTGAAAGACACCGCCTTATTTGAAACTCAAATAAAAGGCAATCTCGATAGTCTTAATGGTGGTATTACGATCATAAAGTCAAGTTTTGGAGACAGCATACAAATGGATCTTTCTATAGATCGAATCTTAGATTCTATGTCAGCAAGCACCTCGGCATATAGACAGTTCCCAACAGAACTGGATTTCCAATCCATCAACGAGCTCTCCAGTAAAATTATGATTTCATTTTCGGAAAACAGCTTTTCACTTCCCGGTATTGACAGTTTGTTCAGTGAAGAACTGGATAGAAAGAAGATTTCTGTTGATTATGGTTTAACTCATAATTTATCACATGGACGAAATGACACTATTAGAGGAGCGTTTGTAAAAAATGCAGCTCTTTCCACAAGTGCACATTCGCCTTTATTTTTTCATAAAGATGAATTAAAAGCTCATTTCCCGAATATTACCATGGCAGTTTTAAAGAGCAACATCTTAGGAGTTCTGTTGTCGTTTTTATTGTTAGCAGCGGTGGTGGGTTGTCTTCTGTATTTGCTGAAGATAATTCAACAACAAAAGGAACTGGCAGCCGTAAAAAATGATTTAATTAGTAATATTACCCATGAGTTTAAAACGCCGCTTGCTACTATTGGAATAGCTATGGAGG
>JAHZIZ010000173.1 GCA_022601215.1 Bacteroidota bacterium | reverse complement strand
TTTACAGCATACAACATCAATCTGTTGGCTTGTTTTTCTTCTTCAATTTCAACAGTATATTCCTGTGCAAAGGATAAAACAGTGGTAAGTAAGGCCACAAGGCTTAAAAGTATTTTCTTCATTATAGATTTGGTTTTATGGGTTGAATATAACGATAATATTGATAATTCCTACATTTCATAAATCATACCATATTTTCTACAAGTATAATAATTACAGTGATAGTTTTAAGTTTTACTGATAAAACTATGAGTTTTTAAAATGTAAGAGCGAGAGATTACCATACCGTTGTTCTAATGGATAATTAGTCTTCCTTCGTAAAACACGACTAAAAAAATATGCTAATTGGGATTAAATGAATTCTAAATGCCTTATTTTTAATAGGTTAAAATAAATCCTATGAAGACTATATTACGTATCTCACTAACGCTGCTTCTCTTTCCCATTTCAGTGCTTACACAGGAAGATGTGTTGCGCAATGCGCATGACGAAACACCAGATGACCCTTATGTTGTTGTTGACAAAACGGCAATGCCAAGACAGCCGGCCTATAAAACTTCGGGTAGTGGTTATTTTACAATTCAGGTTAATGTTGACGATACGGGGATGGACATTATCGGAGATGCCGGAAATGAAACTTCGTTAGCGGTAGACCCAACTAATAATGATAGAATTGTTATTGGTTGGAGACAATTTGATGACATTTCCAGTAATTTTAGACAAGCGGGCTATGGATATTCCCTAGATGGTGGTAGCAGCTTTACTTTTCCGGGGGTTATAAATCCAGGAATTTTTAGGAGCGACCCTGTGCTTGATTTCGATGCAGATGGGAATTTCTATTACAATAGTCTGCGTGGAACTTTCGATTGCGATGTATATAAAATAGAAGATGGTGGTGTTCTTTGGGACGGGCCTTATCCTGCTTTTGGAGGCGATAAGCAGTGGATGCGAATGGATAGAACCGGTGGTGTGGGTGACAAGAATAATTATTCGAATTGGAACGCTAGCTTTACTACATGTGCTCCTGGCTATTTTACACGATCTACAGATGGTAGTGAAACTTTTGAAACGTGCATTATTATTGACGGGAACCCATTCTGGGGAACGTTGGCTGTAGACGACAATGGAGACTTATTTATATCAGGACGCAGCGGAGGAACCAATGTTTTAATTAAGTCCTCTAACGCAAAAGATCCTGGCGCTACGATTTCATGGGACTTTGTAACTAATGTAGATTTAGATGGGAATGTAACTGCCGGAACGCCTGTCAACCCCGGTGGATTAGCGGGTCAGGTATGGGTTGACGTGGATCTTAATAATGACAATGTTTATATGCTCGCTTCAGTACAACGTGATGAAGACCCCATGGATGTGATGTTTGCAAAAAGTATTGATGGCGGGGTTAGTTTTGCACCACCCGTAAGAATAAACAAGGACGATATAGGCAACTATAATTGGTTTGGCACCATGGCGGTTGCTCCAAACGGTAGGATTGATGTCGTATGGCTAGATACAAGGGAAGCTGACAATGTTATTGATTCTAAACTATACTATTCCTTTTCCATGGACGAAGGGGAATCCTGGTCAGTAAACAGAGTGCTATCTGATGCATTTGACCCTTCAGTGGGCTATCCAAACCAAAGCAAAATGGGAGATTATTTTGATGTGAAAAGCGATAATGATCATGCACATGTAGCATGGTGCAATACCCTAAATGGAGGACAGGATGTATATTATACACGTATTACACCTGCACTATTAGGAACTTTAGATGTTGCAACAGATCAGGTGAAGGCCGTAATAAGCCCAAATCCCGTTTCTTCAAAAAGTACCATTGACTTTCTAGCGAGTTCAAGTACGAAAACAGTGGTAGAAATATATGACATTAATGGGAAACTACTAGCTACATTATTGGATAAAAATATTGAAGGACCCGTTTCTCTGAGTCTCAACCAAACGACCATTAACCAACTTTCGAGTGGTGTTTATTTTGTGACAATTACAGCGAACAGGACACAGGAGGTGTTAAAGTTTATTATTGACTAGTTAAAACGCCAAGCTACAAATCTGTTTTGTTTGTTACCCTGTTCCATGGAGATTGTTTTATAATGAGCACCGGACTTGTCAAGTTGCTTATAAATTTTCGGTAGATTGGCCTTTTTTGAAACTAAAGAAGTAAACCAACCTACTTGGCTTTTGAACTTTACGCTCTGCTTAATCATGCGTTTAATAAATAGGGACTCTCCGCCATTACACCAGAGTTCATTAGCCTGTCCTCCGAAATTTAGATGAACTTCCTTGATGTGCATACCCTCATTTAAATTCTTAAGTTTTCTGAGACTTCCTTTAGTCGCTTCTTCTTTCGTGCTATGAAATGGGGGATTACACATGGTGAAGTGGAAATATTCTTTTGGTTCAATTATACCTTGAAAAATATTAGCATGGTCCAATTGATGTCGAATGTCAATGAAATTAGATATTTTTGGATTTGCTTTGTAATTAGTGGTAGCCTGTTCTACGGAGGCCTTATGAATGTCTGAACCTACCATATGCCATCGGTAAATACTTGCGCCCAGTATTGGGTAAATACAATTTGCCCCAACACCGATATCAAGTCCTTTTACAGTATCTGTACTAGTTTCTTCTGAAAGAAGATCCGCAATATGGTGCAGGTAATCTGCTCTACCCGGAATAGGAGGACAAAGAAACCCTTCATCTAACTTCCATTCCTCCACATCATAATAGTAGATAAGCAAGGCTTTATTAAGATGATAAACGGCTAGATTTAATGCGAAATCAATAGTGATTATACCATGAGAATTTTGGAACACAAATTCTTTTAAAGGTGGGTGAGCCTGGATCAACTTATCAATAGGGTAAGCGTCGTTATGAAGATTTTTAGGATGCAAAGAAGATAGTTTTTGCGAAGATACAGTATTGAAAAAGATAGCTCAAAAAAATCCCTTACTGTCTGTGGTAAGGGATTTTAATAAAATTGATATGTGAAACTGGCCTTATCTGTGAATGGCATAGCTACTGGCTTTTGCAAATTCTTCTAATTTTTCATTCCACTGACTTAATTTCTTTGTCCAAAGTGCTTTTAGATTTTTCATAAGATTGAATTTAATGTGATACTTCATTTTTTCAGAGTTATTACCCTAGTTGTTTAATAGAGTTTTCAACAAGCGTGCCACAAATAAATAATGAATAAAAAATGTTGTCTTGAATATTGAGAATGGTAGAGGTATCAATCGGTTGAGAAAGCCTATTTTTGCAAGAACAAAATATGCCTAGATGGAAAGCTTTCAGGATTTTAATATTTCCAAACAATTACATTACGCCATTGAAGATTTGAGTTTCGAAACTCCAACACCTATTCAATCCAAGGCGTTTCCAGTTATCATGTCT
>JAHZIZ010000172.1 GCA_022601215.1 Bacteroidota bacterium | reverse complement strand
GGAGGATTTATTTTTTCGCTAATTATGTCAAGGGTAGTAATCTCTCCGTTCTTGTTTGTTTTATCAAATTAGCGAATCGAGTATCTGTAATTTAATAAGCCTCGGGTTCAGGATTTTACGTGTAAATATGTTTTCTTACCAATGGGTCATAAAACTAATAGATTTAACACTTGTTTCATCAATGCGGTTATTGTTAGTTAAGTCTTACTAATTTCTGAAGTAGAATTCCTTTTGTTCTCAATCATTTCTAAAACTTAAAAAGCTATCCAATTGTGGTATAATTATTCGTACCCGCCAGCATGGGTATTCGTACCACACCGAATTTTGTTCGTACCAATTTTTGCGATAGCTCGTGACAAAGCCCGATATATACTGGTCTAGAGTTCTAGGGTTAAATAGATTTGAAATAATAATCAGATAACCTTTTCATATGAAGAAATTAGTTTTAGGCTTAGTAGTAAGCTGTTTATTAGTTGTGAGCAATCTTTGCGCACAGATTCCACAATCAGGAGATATTGTAACCAATACAACTACAACTGCACCAAGAATGGCTGGCGGTCACGGGGCTTATAATATTGGACCGGATATTGAATGTAACGAGGATGGTAGGTACACAATAGCATGGGTACAAGACGTGTCACCCAGTTGGCCATCGTTTCATAAAAGTTACAAAAGAGGATATAATGACATGGGCGGAGCACTTTCTGGAACGCAAGACGTGGTACATGCTAGTCCGCCAACCGCTTATATAGGAAGTGGTGATCCAAAAATTGCCATGAAACCTAATGGAGATTATATCATTGTGTATTACGAATTCGCAAGTCCTATTGCGTCTACAACGTCAGAACGTATTTATTTCCATAAATACTTCGCTAATGGGGCGCCGAATGGTGGACGAGTTTTTGTTGATTATGGTTATTATGCCGATATCGATATTGCGTCAGACGAAACATTTAATATTTCTTATAAAGGACGAACGACGTCTAATAATTCTGTGGCCTATGTAAAGCGTTATTCAGCAACTGGAGCATCAGCGGGTCCAAGAATTACCATTGATGCAGCAGGAACATCACACTATGAGACCAATGTTCAATCACGAAACAACAATGAGTTTACGGTTTGCTACAAACCAGACGGACCCTATTCAAACTTGACGTTTAAAGCCTATAACAGTTCGGGTGTGAATATGTCTAGCAATTCGATGCCTGGACGTTTTATAAGTAAGCGTAATTTTATTTATAAGCCCAATGGCGATATTGTTGCTGTTAGTGTCAATAACCATTATGTGGCCACGAACCCTCTGTACAACATGAAAAATACCATTTCAAGATTTACGCCTGGAGGATCTGTATCTGACGAACTGGGTTCAGAAATAATTATCGCCGTTTCTGATTACCAAATTAGGTATCCTACAATAGAAATCAACACAAACGGAGATTATGTAGTTGCTTTTCCGAAGTACGAAAACAATCAATCTTTAGGGATCTACTTACAACAATATAATGTAAACGATCAACCCGTTGGACCAGAATATCCAGTGAGCACGTTGGACAATTCAATGATAGGAGTCATGTTAGATGTTGCCGAATGCTCTTTTATGGTGACTTGGTACAATTTCAATGATGAAAAAATTTATCACAAACGATTCAAATTGTATGATGAGGAGTTCGAAATAACAGGAGACGATTCCATTTGTGAAGGAGAGACGTCAATTTTAACGGCTACAGGAGGATATACCAATTATTTATGGTCTGATGGTGTAACTACGACCGACTGGATTTCAGCAACAACATCGGGAACCTATACAGTGACTGCTTGGAATGGGACACAAGATGAGTGTTCTCCAACTGCAACATTTGAGCTTACGGTACATCCATCACCAATAATAGATTTACCGTCAACAATTTCGATGTGTACAGCATTTGAAGAACTATGTGGTCCTTTAGCGCCTAGTGGTAGTACCTATAATTACCAATGGTACGGGACACAGTACAACCCTTGGCCTGTGTCTGTGTTGGTGGGAGAAGAGATGTGTTTTACACCTTCCGAAACGGGCCACTATACTTTGATTGTTGCCAATGAGAATTGCACAACCAGCCACACTGTTTTGATAACAGATCAATTACCTCAACCAGATTTAGGGGGTGACATCATCATACCGTGTGGAGGCGACCCAATTAGTGATATTAATATACTAAATCAAGGTTTTGACAATCCGGATTATACGATTACTTGGTACCATGATGGTCAGGAAATTCAAGTTGGTGGTGAAGCATTAATGAGCTCATTTATAGACGGACAAATTAGAGTTATCATCTCCTATGACGGTTGTGAGTCCATTTCAGACACGATTCTTATAAGCCAAGAGGAGCCCTGTTGTCCGAGTGATTTGGAATTGGCATTTGATTGTCACACGGGAGAACTATACGTAGAAAATCTACCTTCAGATATTACAGTCGAAACCATTTTCTGGGAGTTAGACGGTAATACAGTTCCTTCTGAGACAAATACAACCCTACAAGTAACAGCGCCAGGAACGTATTCTTTTGGTATTATTTTTACCTTATCAAACGGGGTGGAATGTCATCATTTCATCCATTATACAGTATCAGAAGACGACTGTCCGAACACCATTTTTTGCCCCGATGATTTAGAATTGGCTATGAATTGCGAAACGGGAACGCTTTACGTTGAAAATTTGCCATCTGATATTTCGATATCTACGATTTTCTGGGAATTAAATGGAGATACAATACCATCTGCGACCGACACCACCTTACAAGTAACACAGGTAGGAACTTACTCATTGGGGATTATTTTTACGTTGTCTACAGGTTTGGAGTGCCATCATTTCATTCATTTTGAATATGTTGAGGATTATTGTTGTGATATAACAGGAGGGACCGTTGCTATTGAATTCGACTCCCTACCAAATTATGTAGATATCATCGACGACACACCTTATGGACCCATTGAGTTTCCAGTATTTTGTGACACGTTTAGACTATCGACAAATAATTTCTGTGAGGACGAATACTATATTTCTGTAGATGTAATTAATCCATCAGATTGGACCGTTGGGCCAAATTATTACAATGGGTTGCATCAAGGTAATACGCCAAGTAGTATCAACCTGTTTTATGCTCCTTATAATATGAATTTAGATCCAGGCCAGTATTATTTAATAACATTTGCAGTAAATCCGGGTGGCGCTACTCAATATTTAGTTTTTGGTTATCAGATGCCGGGTTGTATGGGGAAGGCTAAAATTGGGATAAGTCCTAATCCTTTTACGGACAAAATAACAATTGATTTCGGAGCTAAACAATATGGAAGAGTTGAGGTTTTAAATATGTTTGGACAGGTTTCTAAACAAGAAGAATTCGCAAATAAAAACACCTTAGACTTAAACTTGGGAGACTTGAACTCTGGAGTTTATTTTGTAAAATTTTATGTTGGAGAGGAAGTTTATACCAAAACAATCATAAAGGATTGATATAAGCCATAAACCGATGGCAGGCAGAGAAACAGTGATATTCTAAGTATCACTGTTTCTTATTTTGCATGTTTCAATTAGAATTGAATCTCCTTTAAGTTTTGAAGATAACTTTGGCTAACGGGTAGCTTTAGTTCCTCTATGCAAACCTCATTTTTAGATTTTGAAGTGATTTTGTCTATTCTCACAATATAAGAACGATGCACCCTAATGTACTCGAGTTTGTCAGGGACATGCAGTAAGAACTTGCCAATATTCATACGAACGGTATGCGTTCTGGTTTCTGTATAAATGTCAATATAATTTCCAGCTGACTTTATGTATAAAATATCATGAGTTCTAATTCTAACTTCATTACCATGCTCTCTAAACGAAAAGTGTTTCTCTTTTCTTTTCAACTGTTTTACCATTAACCTAATGAACTCCCGCGTAATATCTTTATTATAGGTGAGAACTCTTACTTTGAAGAAGACATAAATAAGCAAACCAAAACCAAGAAGCCAGAGAAGTGTGAACCACCATTTGTTCCAGAAAGGAGATTGTATGGTAAATGGATAGGCAACTATTTTCTTTGAACAATTTTGATTACTCAAACACATCTTAGCTTCAAAGAGATATTTCCCTGGTGACAGCGATGAAAAATTAATCGTTCTACTTTTTGTTGTGGACCAATTTAATTGATCATTAAGCCTATATTGATATTTTACATCTTCATTGTTAGCAAAATAGATTCCCTCTAAAACAATTTTGATTTTGTTATCGCGATACGTTAAATCTTGGTTTGTTGTTATATCCCGTAATTGATCATTGACAAATATTTCTTTGATCTTTAAGTTGGCACCATCAATACGTTTAGGGATCACCTGATTTTTAGGGAAGAAACATAAACCCTTTTTAGTCCCAACCCAAACAGTGTCATTAATTATTTCTAAATCTTCTATCTCGTTACTAGGTAAGCCTTGGTTGGTACTAATCCCACGAATGGCAATGGAATCCCTTAGAAATTCTATCTGATTGACACCACTATTAGTACAAACCCAAATAGAAGTTTCGTTTTCGACATAAATCTCATTGACAATATCACTATTTAAACCATCTTTTTTTGAAATATTATAAGTGCCATTACCATCATTCACAATAACTCCAGCTCCTTGAGAAGCAACATATAATGTGTTGTTACTATCAACATCCATATCCTCTGTTCTATAGTTGTAATAGCTAGATTGATTGGACAAAGAAATTAAAGAATCCTTAGAAAGTTTAAAAACACCCATAGGCGTGCTTGCAAACGTATCCTTATTCCGTATGGCTAAATCATGAATTCTATGTCTGGTTTTGAATACTGAGTGATACTTATTTTCATTTATTACGTAAAAGCCAAAATTACTTGTGCCAAATACAGATCCATTAGTGGGTTCAGAAAATTTTAAAATGTACCCCGTAAGTATATGTTGACTACCGATGACATTTCTAACCCCTTTGTAGTTAAATAAATAAGTTTTATCGAGGATCGAGTCATATTCAACAATGGCGTGGGAGTTATTTTCAGGTTGATCAATAAGTTTTGAAGTTCGATCTCTTTGCAATTTGGCAATGGTACCATTATTATAACCTATATATAAGTCGTTATTATTGGTTTTAGTTAAACTATTAATATGAAGAAATTCTTCATTATTAATAGTGTAAACTCCCATGGAAGGGTTCTCGATATAATACACTCCAGAATCCAGTGTAGTAAACCAATAACCACCATCTCGGTCTATTAAAAAATTAGTGACCGATTTGTCTTCTAAAAATTCGTTGATTACAACCCCATGCTTATCAATTATTTTGACTCCTCCAAATTCGTATCCAACAAAAAAGCGCGAGCTGTCAATGACTCGAATCCCTATTGGAGAATACTTGTTTTTAATAATAACGTCCTCATTATTCTTGGAGATAATTTTTACGATGCTGTCTTTCATAATAATACCTCTTTTACCATCTTCCATCCATTGAGACATGAAGCGAGCTGATTTATAATGCTTTATAAATACGGAATCCTTTTCAACAGCAGCCGTATCGAGGGTTGTGAAAAAAAATGGGATCGTTTCTGTCTTTCTTAAAATAAGATATTTTTTATAGGATGTTGAAGCATGAAAATAGGAAGAATCTGAATGCTTTGTTTCTAATTTACCTTCACTATTAATTATTAATTCTCCATTGACCGCGTATCCACCAACATGTAGCTTATTTTCTTTGTCTACATATACGCTTTTAATAATACTCCTTTTTCTTATGTTTTCATTTAGTACGTCATTGTACTTGTATGGAGTAAATCCACTGAAGGGTTGGTTAAAATAAAATAAGGATTTGTTATGGAAAGAATAGCCCCAAATTTGTCCATTTTCTTGGGGATAAAAGCGTAAAACTACGTTCCCTGTTAAACCATCATTGGTGTTGAAATTTTCAAATTCATATCCATTAAATCGCGATAATCCTTTATCGGTTGCAAACCATATATACCCTTCTTTATCCTGAATTAAATCATAAACTTCAGAGCTTGGAAGTCCATCGTTTACTCCAAAGTTCTTGTAGATAGGTTCCTGAGCGAGATGCTCAACGGTAAATAAAAT
>JAHZIZ010000171.1 GCA_022601215.1 Bacteroidota bacterium | reverse complement strand
TTTACATCAGGACGTCTCAGGTGTACTTGTCACTTTAGACACTCTAGAAGCGGTAGTTGATGAAGCGATTGCCACCAAGTGTAATCTCATTGTTAGTTTCCATCCAATCATTTTTAAAGGGCTAAAAAAAATAACAGGAAAGACCTATGTGGAACGGGTAGTCACCAAGGCTATTAAACATGACATATCAATATTTGCAATTCATACGGCACTAGATAATGCCTGGAACGGAGTGAATGCTATGATATGCGAAAAGCTTGGATTGGTTCATCGACGCATTCTTATACCGCAAAAAGCAACCATTCATAAACTCATCACCTTTGTTCCTTCAGCTCAAGCCAAACAAGTACGAGAAGCACTGTTTGCAGCCGGTGCGGGCACCATTGGCAATTACAGCAATTGTAGTTTTAACAATGCGGGAATGGGTAGCTTTAATCCTAATGAAACAGCGAATCCAACCATTGGTATGAAAGGAAAAACTCATTTTGAAGCCGAAATACAAATAGGTATCACATTTCAGAAACACCAAGAAAGCAAGGTGTTAAAAGCCCTATTCAAAGCGCACCCATATGACGAAGTTGCATATGAAATAACAACTTTAAATAATAACAATCAGCATATTGGCATGGGAATGATTGGGGAATTTACAGATGGTATGGATGCCAAACAATTTATACAACACAGCAAAAAAACCTTTAAAACTGGTTGTGTTCGCCATTCTAAACTTCCCAAAGGCACAATTAAAACGGTTGCCGTTTTGGGAGGCAGTGGTAGCTTCGCTATTAATGCTGCCAAAGCCGCTGGAGCAGATGCTTTTATTACTGCCGACTTAAAATATCATGATTTTTTTAGTGGAGAGGGAGCTATTTTATTGACCGATGTCGGACATTATGAAAGTGAACAATACACAAAAGAGTTATTAGTTGCACACCTTAGCAAAAAAATCACTAATTTTGCAGTCGTTTTATCACAAGTAAACACCAATCCAATTACGTATTATTAGCATATGGCAAAGAAAACAGAAAGCACTGTAGAAGAGAAGTTAAGAGCATTGTTCGATCTACAATTGATTGACTCTCGTGTAGATGAGATTAGAAACGTTCGTGGAGAACTTCCCTTAGAGGTTGAAGACCTAGAAGATGAAGTAGCTGGTATGAACACTCGTCTAGAAAAAATGAAGGCTGATCTCGAAGTAATTGAAGACAGCATCAAGAGTAAGAAAAACTTAATTGAAGAGGCAAAAGACCTTATCAAAAAATATACGTCTCAACAAGACAATGTGCGTAACAATCGTGAGTACAACAGTTTGAGCAAGGAGATTGAATATCAAGAATTAGAAATTCAATTGGCTGATAAGCACATCAAAGAATTTAAGGCTCAAATTGAGCAAAAAAACGAGGTGATCGACACTACAAAGGGGAGATTAAAGGATCGTGAAGCACATTTAAAGCACAAACAAGGAGAACTTAATGAAATCCTGGCAGAGACTGAAAAAGAAGAACAAGCATTGATTAAAGAGTCTGAAAAGTACGAGAAGAACATTGAAGACCGTTTGGTAAATGCTTACAAACGAATTAGAACAAATGTAAAGAATGGTTTGGCCGTTGTACCTGTAGAGCGTGGAGCTTCTGGAGGATCTTTCTTCACTATCCCGCCTCAGGTTCAGATGGAAATCGCTTCTCGTAAAAAAATAATTACCGATGAGCACAGTGGTCGTATCTTAGTAGACCCAGCACTAGCAGAAGAGGAAAGAGAAAAAATGAACAAGCTCTTCACAAAATTGAGCAAATAAGAAACGTTCTTTAAAAAATAACAAAGCCTTCACAGTGACGTGAAGGCTTTTTTTGTTCCTTTACCGTAAGGTCATTCATTATCTCTCGACCTATCCTACCAAAGAAAAAGATTGCTATGAAAAAGATATTTTTATTATCACTATCGTTCGCTCTATTAAGTCTTAACGCTTCTTGTCAAGACATGGCGAAACAACACAAGGAAGATCAGGCCCAAGCCCAAGAACAACAAACTCCAGTTCAAGTAACTAGTAAAGACGGTTTGGAACGTGCATATTTCGCTAGTGGTTGTTTCTGGTGTGTCGAGGCAGTGTACGAAAGTGTAACAGGTGTAAAAGAATCTATTTCTGGCTATAGTGGAGGCCATACCAAAAACCCAACTTATGCGTCTAGTAACACAGGGAAAACAGGTCACGCCGAGGCAGTTGAAATTATCTACGATGCCTCAAAAATTAGTTTTAGCGACTTGGTAGATGTGTATTTTGGCTCTCAAAATGTTACACAGATAAATGGTCAAGGACCCGATAGAGGCTCCCAATATCGCTCCATTATCTTCTATCAAAATCAAGAACAGAAAGACATAATCGATACGAAAGTAGCAGCCCAAGAAAAAATTTATGGGGCAGGAAAAGTAGCCGCCCAGATTTTACCTTTTCAAAAGTTTTGGATAGGAGAAGACTACCACCAAAACTACGAGAAGAACAATCCATTCAATTCGTATATCTTAGGTGTATCGATACCTCGTCTAATTAAGTTTCAACAGAAATTCCCTCATTTATTGAAGGAAAATGGAGGGCATTAAGCTTTATTTTCTGGCCTTCAACTCAAACACCAGCGGATAGAGTTTCTCAGACATTTCGTACATCCCATTTTGTTGTTTCTCTAGGTTTGGAAAAACATCATAAGGCGAACCGTCGTGTTCATTGAGATATTCAATGGTAAGCCCAGCCTCAATCAGAGAATTTATCACTTCACTTAGAGGATGGTTCCAAGCGTATTCCTTACTTAGAATTTTGGTTGTATCCTCCTCGGCATAAGTGCCTTCGTACTCTTCATAAATGACCTCTTTTTGGTGATAGCCATACTTCATCACAGGAGGAGATACCGTATAATCATACATCCAAGCAATAGGATGAAACTCCGCGATATAAAAAACACCACCCGACTTGAGGCGCTCAGAAATCATCTTTGCCCAAGGCCTTAAATCCGGCAACCAGCCAATGGTTCCGTAGCTCGTAAAGACAATATCAAATTTTTCAGAAACACATTGAGAAGTATCTAGGACATTGCAACACACAAATTGAGCATCCAGATCTAATTCCGTATTCAATTGAGACGCTAACTTTACCGCCTCGTCACTCAAATCTACTCCAGTACACTTTGCTCCCATTCTAGCCCAGCTCATAGTATCCTGTCCAAAATGACATTGTAAATGCAACAGTGACTTCCCGCTTACATCGCCCAAGGCTTCTAGTTCATATTTATTTAAAGTAGATGTACCCGCTTTGAAGTCGGCCATTGCATAAAAGTCACTAGCGGCATGTATGGCCACTTTTTTATTCCAGGTTTCTTTATTGGTTTCGAAGGCTTCTTGTAAATCCATCTCTTAAAATTTCAATAAAAATAGAAAATACAAAACGAATACTTTCCGTATTTTTACTGAAAACCAACATTCCTGATGAAAAACATCCTCACCTTACTCTGTTTGCTTCTTATATCCGCCTCCTGTAAAGATGCGGTTAAAGAACTAAAAGACGATGCAAATAATGATGGAAAACGAGATTGGATTCCAGAACCAGATGCAAATCCTGAGCTGACTACGGCCGAAGTTATCGCTTATAAAAACGGATTTGATCATTGGAAAAAAGTCAATACAATTGGCTTTACTTTTAATGTAGATAGGCCCAATCGTCATTTTGAGCGTTCCTTTATTTGGCACCCTAAAACAGACGATGTAGTCTATATGAGTGGAACAGACACCATTACTTACAACAGAAAAGCAACTTTAGATTCCATACAACTTAACGCCGACCAAGCTTTCATTAACGATAAATACTGGCTATTGGCTCCTTATCAGTTGGTTTGGGATGAAGGCACTACCTTTTCAGAAAAGGAGAATCAAATCGCACCTATTTCTAAGGACACACTTACGATGCTTACTATGGTGTATGACGATGAAGGTGGATATACCCCCGGGGATGCCTACGACTTTTACTTCGGAAAAGATTTCGTTATAAAAGAATGGATCTTTAGAGAAGGAAATCAGGAGACTCCTTCCATGATCAATACCTTTGAAGACTATGAAGAAATTCACGGGCTCAAAATTGCCAAAACTCATAGAGACAGCACTGGAACATTCAAATTACATTTCACCAATATCTCTGTAGAATAATGGAAACCGCACTATTTACATTGGCTGGCACCCTAGTAGGAGGATTCATATCATATCTACTACAACACCAACGATACAAGCAGGAGTTGAAAATACTTCGTGAAGAACATAAAACGGAATTCATCGCTGAAACCACTGCCAAGCATTTCCTAAATCATAAATCATATACCGATCGCTCCTTTGAAACCCTAAAAAAACATTTAGGAGGATTTGAAGATGATGAATTGCGCAAAATCTTGGTAAGAGCTGGCGCTATTAGAACCATACGGGACGACAATACAGAATGGTGGCGACTACTATCGCGAATGGATGAATTTATTGAAAACAAACAAAAAACAAGATAACTTGACCTATCAAAACAACCTTACGTTTGCACAGCAATGTGATACTGATGACCCTTTAAAACAATTTAGAGAAGCCTTTTTATTCCCCAAAGACGAAGCCGGTAAGCCGCTTGTGTATCTTTGCGGAAATTCATTGGGCTTGCAACCCAAACGCACTCAAAAATACCTCCAGGAAGAATTAAACGACTGGTCAAAGCACGGCGTAGAAGGTCATACAGATGCTACTAACCCGTGGCTGCCTTATCACGAGTTTTTAACCGAAAACATGGCGAAAATTGTCGGGGCCAAACCAAGTGAAGTGGTCATGATGAATACACTTACCACCAATCTCCATCTAATGATGGTATCTTTTTATCAGCCTACTAAAAAAAAGTATAAAATAGTTGTAGAAAGCGACGCCTTTCCTAGCGATAAATACGCCGTAGAAAGTCAGTTACAATTTCATGGCTTTGATGCCAAGGACGGACTAATTCTTTGGACACCAAGAGAAGGAGAAGAATTGTGCCGTTATGAAGACCTTGAGGCCATTATGGAAACACAAGGAGATGAAATTGCCTTATTAATGATTGGATCTACCAATTATTATAGCGGCCAACATTTCCCTTTAAAAAAGATCACTGCCTTAGGTCATGCTTATGATTGCATGGTTGGATTCGACCTAGCTCATGGGGCCGGTAATATCCAACCCAACTTGCATGATACAGGTGCCGACTTTGCCGTTTGGTGTAGTTATAAATACTTAAATAGCGGGCCAGGAAGCTTGGGAGGTTGTTTTGTACATGAACGACACGCCAATAATTCGAAACTTAAGCGTTTTACTGGATGGTGGGGCCATAACAAAGAGACACGCTTTAATATGAGGCATGAATTTGATGCCTTACCTGGAGCAGAAGGTTGGCAACTAAGCAATCCTCCAATCTTAAGTATGGCAGCAATAAGAGCTAGCTTAGATGTATTTACGGAGGCAGGTTTTGACAACTTGAGAATGAAATCTAAAAAACTAACGGGTTACTTAGAGTTTTTACTTGACGAGCTTAAAGATGATCGCATTAGCATTATTACGCCTCGAAATCCAGAAGAACGTGGATGTCAATTGAGTATACAACTAAGAAGTGCCAACAAAGCCTTTCATACTAAGCTTACTGAGGCGGGTGTAATTAGTGATTGGCGTGAACCTGATGTAATTCGAGTTGCGCCAGCTCCTTTGTACAATAGCTTTGAAGATGTGTTCGATTTTGTGCAACGATTAAAAAAAGTATTAGGATAAATGGAGAAAGACCAAAACATATTAATTATTGGCGCTGGACTTTGTGGGAGTCTCTTGGCATTGAGGATGGCTCAACGAGGATATCAAGTACAGCTTGTGGAAAAAAGACCCGACTTGCGAAAAGTTACACAAGATGCCGGTAGAAGCATCAACCTTGCACTCAGTGATCGTGGGTTAAAAGGACTGCGTTTGGCGGGTGTTGAGGAACAGGCACGCAAGTTATGTATCCCAATGCTTGGTCGCATGATACATGACAAAGAGGGCAATACATTTTTAAGCAAATACAGTGGCAGAGAAGACGAATACATTAATTCTATTTCTCGTCCTGGATTAAATCAACTTTTATTGGATGAGGCGGAACAAATGCCAAATGTAACTCTAGCGTTTAATCAAGGGTGCAGACAGGTAGACCTAGAAAATGCCACTGCCACTTTTAAAGATTATATTACTGGAGAGGAAAATACTTTTAGCGGAGATGTTATTCTTGGTACCGATGGCGCTGGATCCGTGGTACGTAAAAGTATGTTTAACCACAAGAAGTTCTTATTCAGTTTTTCGCAAGAATGGCTGACACATGGCTACAAAGAATTAGAAATTCCAGCCCTAGAGAATGGTGGTTATAGAACGGAAAAAGCGGCCCTTCATATTTGGCCGAGAGGAGAAGACATGCTCATTGCCTTGCCTAACCTAGACGGCAGCTTTACAGTGACATTATTTGCCCCCTACAAAAATAGCGACTACTGTTTTGACAACCTTACTACCCAGGAAAAGGTCACGGAGTATTTTTCTAAGGAATATCCAGATGCACTGGCGTTGATGCCAAATCTAGCCGAAGAGTTTTTTGACAATCCAACTGGACCTCTAGGTACAATTAAGTGCTCGCCATGGAACAGTTATGGCAAGACACTATTGCTAGGAGATGCAGCACATGCCATTGTTCCCTTCTACGGTCAAGGAATGAATGCTAGTTTTGAAGATGTAGTGGTGTTTGACACGATGGTAGCCAAACATGCTGGGAACTGGACACACATTTTTAGTGCCTATGAAAAAGCGCGTAAGAAAGATACAGATGCCATAGCAGATTTGGCCGTGGACAATTTTCATGAAATGAAAGAACATACCGCAAGCCCATTATTTCAAGCCAAACGCAAGCTGGAAACTGCATTCGAAGCAGAGTTTCCCGACGAATACCACAGTAAATATTCTTTGGTTACCTTTAATGAAGATATCAGTTACGAAGCTGCAATGAAAAAAGGACGCGCTCAAGACAAGGCCATATTAAACCTTCTCGCAGATAAGAAAATAACGGATGATATGGACCTCCGAGAAACATTAACCTTAGTTCAAAAAGAAACAAAAGACATACTGCATGATGATGCAGTTCTGAAAAAAATATAAGTATGGGATTAATAAAAGATAAAGCCACTCCAAGAGGAGCCTATCCACACATTAAAAGAGCAGGAGATTTCTTGCTTGTAAGCGGAACAAGCTCCCGTTTACCCGATAACAGTTTTGCTGGAGTTCATATTGTAGATGAAATGGGTACCATGCGGCTGGATGTAAAAGAACAAACGCGAGCGGTACTTGAAAACATTAAGGATTATCTTGCCACAGAGGGAGCTACTATGGCCGATGTCGTAGACGTCACTAGTTTTCTTGTGAATATGAATGATTTTGCTGGTTATAACGAAGTGTACGGACACTATTTTGACAAAGAAACAGGACCCGCGAGAACAACAGTTGCTGTCCACCAACTTCCTCATCCTAATTTGGTCGTTGAGATTAAAGTGATAGCCTATAAGCCCAAATAAACCAAAGTCCATTTATTATGAAAATAGCTTTGCTCCTATTTTGCAGCCTCTTGACCCTACCAGCTATGGGTCAGAAAGCGAAGACAACAAACGCTATTCCGTTTGCAATTGGAGAAACGGTGTCCCTTTATTCTAACATACTTGAAGAAGAACGAAAACTCAACATTTATCTCCCCCAAGGGTATGATCCAGAATCCTTAAAAGAATACCCGGTTATTTACCTGTTAGATGGGTCAGCAGATGAAGACTTTATTCATATTGCTGGGTTGGTTCAATTTGGTTCTTTCTCATGGATTAACATGATTCCCGAAACTATTGTTGTTGGTATTGCAAATGTGGACAGAAAAAGAGATTTCACGTTTCCAACCACCAATAAAAAAGACAAGCTAGACTTTCCTACTACAGGGGCTTCCGAAAGTTTCATCCAATTTATTGAAAAAGAACTTCAACCTTTTATTACCGAAAACTATCTGGTATCACAAGAGAGAACCCTTATTGGGCAATCACTAGGCGGTCTTCTTGGGGCTGAAATTTTATATAAATACCCTGATCTTTTTAGCAAGTACATCATCGTAAGCCCAAGTATGTGGTGGGATGATGAATCTTTACTCGGGTTAACGCCTAGACAGGCTAAGAATACCAAGAATATTTATGTTGCTGTGGGAAGCGAAGGCCCTACCATGGAAACAGGTGCTATAAAGCTTCGCTATGCATTAACGAAAGCCTATAAGGACAATGGCAACGTCTATTTCAAATTTTTAGAGTCTCAGGACCATGGAGACGCCCTCCATCTTGCCGTATATGATGCCTTCGAGAAGTTATTTTCGGTAAAAAAACCAAACAGAACTAATGAAGAAGATTGAAAACTACATTAATGGAAATTATAGAAGTTCTCAGAGCGGAGCATGGTTAGACAACTATAATCCTAGTGATGGCAGTGTCTATTCGCAGATTAATAATAGCAATGCCGAAGATGTTACTCAGGCATATAATGCCGCAGCGGCAGCATTCCCAAAATGGAGCACGACCACACTTGAAGAGCGAAGCCGAATTTTATTGAAAATAGCAGACCTTATTGAAGCTAATTTAGATCGCTTGGCCAAAGCAGAAAGCATCGATAATGGAAAACCGTTTAGCTTAGCGAAACAAGTTGACATTCCAAGGGCAAGTGCCAACTTTCGTTTCTTTGGTCATGCCATCACTCAATTTGCAAGTGAAGCTCATGAAAGTGTTGGGCTAGATACCATTAATTTCACATTGCGGCAGCCAATAGGTGTTGTAGGCTGTATTTCTCCTTGGAACCTCCCACTCTATTTATTTACATGGAAAGTAGCTCCTGCCATAGCTGCAGGAAATTGCGTGGTCGCTAAACCAAGTGAAGTGACTCCCATGACAGCTTACCTACTTGGAGAAATTTTAACTGAAGCAGGGCTTCCTGCGGGTGTTTTAAACATTGTTCATGGAACTGGCCCCTCGGCAGGACAGGCTATTGTTACGCATCCAAAAATTAAAGCCATTTCTTTTACCGGAGGCACTACGACTGGAGAGCACATCGCTAGAACCGCCGCTCCCATGTTTAAAAAGCTTTCTCTTGAATTAGGAGGAAAAAACCCTAACCTCATTTTTGCCGATTGCGATTATGATAAGATGTTGGCCGTAACCGTTCGGTCCTCCTTTGCCAATCAGGGGCAAATTTGTCTGTGCGGGAGTAGGATTTATGTGGAGGCCTCCATTGCCGAAAAATTCAAAAAAGACTTTGTTGAAAAAGTAAGTCAGCTGACTGTAGGAGATCCTATGGATTCTGCAACGAAAATAGGAGCCTTGGTTTCAAAACCACATATGGAAAAGGTGGAACGTTATATCCAAATAGCGAAAGACGAGGGTGGAAACATCTTATTTGGTGGGAACAGGGTAAAAGTTAATGGACTGGAAAATGGTTATTACCTTGAACCTACCGTAATTGAATTAGAATCTAACGATTGCACTATTAACAAAGAAGAAGTATTTGGCCCAGTAGTAACCATTGTAACTTTTAGTACAGAAAAGGAAGCGTTAACAATGGCAAACAGCGTGGCATACGGCTTGTCTTCAACTCTCTGGACAAAAGATATCGATAGAACCATGCGTGTATCTAAACAAATCGAGGCGGGTATTGTTTGGGTGAATACATGGCTCAACCGTGATCTACGAACCCCGTTTGGTGGCGTAAAGGCTAGTGGAGTTGGACGTGAAGGTGGGTTTGAAGCCCTAAGGTTTTTTACGGAACCTAAGAATGTATGCATTAAGTACAATTAAAACGATGTCATCTCGAGCGCAGTCGAGAGATTTTTGGACATTTGAAATTTAAAACTTGGTCTAGACTGCGCTCGACCCACTAGAAAATATGAACTTAGACTTAACAAATAAAAATGCTTTAGTCTGCGGAAGTAGTGCTGGAATTGGAAAAGCTTCTGCATTAGAACTCGCTGAGATGGGGGCTACAGTAACACTTATTGCGCGGGATGAAAACAAATTGAAAAAAGTGCTTCCAGAGCTACCTATCAAACAAGGACAGACGCACAATTATATAGTGGCCGACTTCAACGAGCCAGCGGACTTAAAAGTAAAGTTACTGCAGGCTACCCTTCAGAAAAACTACCACATCCTAATTAATAATACTGGAGGCCCTAAAGGGGGAAGTATCTTTGCGGCTGAAGTATCAGAATTTGAAAACGCTTTTAAAATGCACCTAATTTGCAATCAGATTTTGGTGCAAAGTGTGGCTCCTGGTATGAAAGATGAAGGGTACGGAAGAATTATCAATATTATATCTACATCGGTGAAACAACCCATTGATGGATTGGGAGTGAGTAATACTATACGTGGAGCGGTTGCCAGTTGGAGTAAAACCTTAGCTAATGAATTAGGGCCTTTTGGGATTACTGTCAATAATGTGCTCCCCGGATTTACCGCTACAGATAGACTAACGGATATTGTAAGTAATGCTTCAAAGAAAATGAATAAAACTGAAGTTGAGGCTGAAGCTTTTATGAAATCACTCGTGCCAGCACGCCGTTTTGCACAGCCTGAAGAGATTGCCAATGCCGTTGCCTTTTTATCGAGTCCTGCAGCAAGCTACATTAGTGGAATAAATGTACCCGTAGATGGTGGACGAACTAAAAGTTTGTAACTTTATCAAAATGCGTTAGGGATTGAAGCGACATCCTCTCCTTTTTCAAACCAAGGAGAGATATAGCAAAAAGCCCGATTCTCTTTAGCGACGCGAAAGAGAAAACGCCCAAACAATTAATAGTACAATCTTTAAATAGATTTCACATAGGTGCCACCATAAAGATGAAAAGAAAACTACGAATTAACGGCCATTCACATTTACTTCCTTATCCAGAAGAAATCCCTCAATTTATGCAAGACAAGGGAATCTTTTGGGTAGATAAGGATCGCAAATTTATGCTGCAAAAAGACTGGAGCCGCCCTGTTACGGATTCTAGCTTCTTTTTAAATGAGAAATTAGCTTGGATGGAAAAATACAAGATCGATCATGCAGTGGTCTTAAATCTTTCCCAACTTTACGGAAATGGACTTCGGCTTGAAGAAATGAAACAGGCATTGCGATTTCAGAACGACTTTAACGCTCGTATTCAGCAAGAACACCCCAGTAAATTTACATGTGGATTTGTTGTGCATCCTGGATTCGTTAGAGGTGCCATGTGGGAGATAGAACGCTGCGTAGAAGAGTTGGGTATGCAATTATTGTGTTTACCTACACATTATATGGATACCATTGGTACTTGGCGTTGTATTTTTGACGAAGAAAATGAACCCATTTTTGAGCTAGCTAGTAAATATAATCTTGCGGTTGAAGTTCATCCTTACGACGGTGAGAAATTTATTAAACTTGAAAATACGTCTTGGCGTTTTCACCTTATATGGATGTTGGCACAATGCGCAGATGCCTATCACTTTTTAACACTCAATGGATATGCTGACAAATACCCAGGAATGCGTACTTGTTTTGCTCATGGTGGATAACTAGCACAAATGAACTTAGGAAGAAGGATACAAGGTTTTGATGGAAGGCCCGATTTATTTGAAGGCAAAAGTCACCCAAGGAGGGCTGTTGGTCATAAAAACATCTTCTTCGACACCTTGGTTCATGACACTGGTGGATTAGAGTTACTTCTCAAAAACCAAGGATCAGATCAAGTAGTAATGGGATTAGATGATCCTTACCCTCTTGGAGAAATGGAAAGTGAAGAACAATCTTCATATCCTGGTAAAATATTAGATTTAGCCAAAGATCAAGGGATTTTAAACGATACGCAATGTGATCAAATTTGGGAGGACAATGTGATCCAATGGTTATGCGGAAATGATGAGACTGCCAAAGATAAATTGATACAAAGAATTCTAGGGAAGTAATTCTCTATCCGTTCGAGCACCATACAAATAACGAATAGCACTTAATTTAATTAGGTCATAACAGCGCCAGACCAAACAACGTATGCACTTCCTTCCAGATAAAATAGATGACTATGTGGTTGAACACTCTCAACCAGAACCATTGTTATTACAAGAACTCACAAGAGAAACTTGGCAAAAGGTATTAGCTCCAAGAATGTTAAGCGGACATTTACAAGGAAGGGTTTTAAGTATGTTATCTAAATTAATGAGACCAAAAAGCATTCTTGAAATAGGCACCTACACAGGGTATTCTGCTCTCTGCCTTGCTGAAGGGCTACAAGAAAGTGGACAGCTGCACACCATCGATATAAATGAAGAGTTGTTTGATTTTCAGAGAAAATACTTCGATGCTTCTAATTTCGGTCCACAAATCCACCAGTATTTAGGAAATGCTTTAGAGGTGATTCCTAACATTCCAGTGGCATTTGATTTAGTCTTTATCGATGCTGATAAAAAAAATTATCCGAAGTATTTAGAATTATTGCTCCCAAACTTGCCAAGTGGTGCTGTAATTTTAAGTGACAATGTTTTATGGAGTGGAAAGGTTGTGGAAAAGATAGCCAAAGATGATTTAGACACACAGGCATTACTCACCTACAACAGACAATTAAACGAGCACCCTAAACTTGAAACAGTGTTACTACCTATTCGAGATGGGCTTACCATTTCACGAGTAATTTAAGGAACAAAGATTTTGTTTTTTATGGCAAAAATCACCAAACCTGTTCTATTTCTAAGATTTAGTTTTTCAAAAATTGCATTGCGATAACCTTCGATAGTTTTTGGGCTTAAAAACATCACTTCTGCAATTTCCTTATAGGTCATTTCGGTACATGCGTGTTTTATAAATTCCAGTTCTCTTTCTTTCAAAACAGACAATGGAGTTTCTTTTTCCGAAAGGGAATCAACCAATACCTTGGTCACAGTGTTTGTATGATAAAAACCTTTTTCAATAACTTCAAGAAGGGCTCTATATAATTCAGATTTGCGAACATCCTTCATTAAGTATCCCTTGGCGCCAGCTCGCAGCATTTTAAGAATGGTACTCTCTTCTTCCTCTATAGACAATGCCAAAACTTTAATTTGAGGGTATTTAGTATAGATCTGCGTGGTTGTTTCTATGCCATTTAAAATAGGCATATTCACATCCATTAATATAATATCTGGAACGTTCCTT
>JAHZIZ010000170.1 GCA_022601215.1 Bacteroidota bacterium | reverse complement strand
GTTTCCTTTCCTCTTCTAAGAGGAGCATCATCCATAATATCGTCATGAATCAACGAAAAGTTGTGAAACAACTCAACGGCTAATGCAGCATTCATAGCTTTCATATAGTCATTTCCAAAGAAATCGGCTGTCATTAACGTCAAAACAGGACGCAAACGTTTTCCTCCTAAAGTAAGAATGTACTTAATAGGTGTATAAAGCTCGGACGGTTCTTTAACCGTGACGGCCTTATCGAGATGAGCCATTAAAGCTTCGCCGTAATTATTTAAGACATCCATAGACAAAATTTCCCGCTAAAATACGGCGAGATTCTAAAATAGCCCTCAAAGAATGCATAAAATGGATAAACGCCCACTTATGAATTATCAATTGTTAAATAATTGTAAAAACTATGGAAACTTTTTCTGTTTCTAGAGTTTCCAACTTACATTTGCAAAGCTTTTATGAAAAATCAAATTCTACTTACAGCTACCGAATTGTTTTTAAATCAAGGATTTAAAAGCATCACTATGGACGATATTGCCCAACAAATGGCTATTTCAAAGAAAACTATTTACAGTCATTTTGCCAATAAAGAAGCTATAGTTGCTGTTGTTACCGACCAGATTTTTGAACAAGTCTCCCATGGAATCGATTGTATTTGCGATCTAAAACTCAATCCTATTGAGGAGATCTACGAAATCAAAAAATTGGTCATGCATCATATGCGCAATGAGAAGACCTCTCCATGGTACCAACTGCGTAAGTACTATCCAAAAATTCACGAATCTATTAAAAAGAGACAGTTTAATTATATGCAGGAATGCGTTGTAGACAATCTCAATCGTGGATTAAAAGAAGGTCTTTTTAGAGATAACATCAACGTACAATTTGTCGCTCGTATCTATTTTGTTGGAGTAACAGGAATAAAGGAAGAAGATCTTTTTCCTACTACTATGTTCGACCCTACAGAATTATATGAGTCATTCTTAGAGTATCACCTTAGAGGCATTGTAACGCCGAAAGGAAGAAAAATATTAAATAAAATAATTCACTCAAACCTAGAATAATGATCAAACAATTTTGTTTTCTAATACTCGGACTGGCAAGTTTAGGTTCACAGGCTCAAGAAAGGTATAGTTTTTCCTTGGAAGAGGCAATTACCTTTGCACTAGATAGCAACTACACCGCTATCAACGCTCGTAGAGATATTGCCAAGGCTATCAAGCAAAAATGGGAAACCACTGCCTCAGGATTACCTCAAATTAACGCAGAAATTGGTTATCAAAATCAATTAAAACAACCCGTTTCTCTGCTCCCAGCAGGAGCTTTCGACAACCGCCAAAGTGTTGTCAATACTGTCGAAGAATATTTCGACATCGAATCTACTAGCTCCCCGGTACCGCCAGACGGATTCATCCCGGTTGTTTTTGGAACACAACAAAGCGTCAATGCAACTGCAACCCTCACCCAACTTATTTTTGATGGGAGTTATTTGGTGGGATTACAAGCAGCACGTGCTTTTTTAGATTTTTCTGAAAATGCAAATGAAAAAACACAGCTAGAAGTGAGAAAAGGTGTTATTAATGCTTACGGAAGTGTACTTCTTTCTGAAGAACTCCTCAAGATATTTAGCAACAACAAAATGGCGGTGGAAAAAAATCTGTTTGAAACTAGGAAGATATTTGAAAATGGATTGACAGAAGAAGAAGATGTTGAGCAATTAGAGATAACGCTTCTTGATTTGGAAATTAGCATTCAAAACACGGAACGAACTCTTGCAATTGCCAAGCAAATGTTTAATGTGGCGCTGGGTATTGACGTTGCAGCCAACACTCAATTAACTGACAACTTGGATCGTTTGACCCAAGAAAATATCGAATTAAGTTTTATGAGTAATGCTCTTAATATAGATCAAAATGTCGATTATAAAATTGCTTATAATCTCACAGAGCAACGCTCGCTAGAAATGAAATTAGAGAAAAGTAGAGCCTTGCCTAGTCTAAATGCTTTTTTAAATTATGGAACGCAGGCAAACAATGATGACTTTACCTTTTTGGACAGCGATCAACGTTGGTTTCAATCTTCCATTCTTGGCGTCAATATGAGCATTCCTATTTTTAGCAGCGGAATGCGAAACGCTAAAACGCAACGAGCAAAAATCGCTTTGGATCAAGCTGAGACGCAATTAGAAGAAACGGCTCAAAACATCCAATTACAATATGATTCGGCAAAAAGCAATTACACCTTCAGTATTGACCGATATCAAAATGCTAAGAAAAACCTCAATCTAGCGGAACGAATTGAAAACAAAAACCAAATAAAATTTGGCGAGGGAATTGCAACAAGTTTTGAATTACGTCAAGCGCAACTTCAGCTGTACACTGCACAACAACAATATTTTCAGTCCATGCTAGACCTAATCAATAGCAAAGCAGAATTGGAAACGGTATTAAACACCCCTCAATTAAGAAACTAATCACTCGATAAAAAGCAACAACAATGAAAAAATTAATGCTATCCTTTATGACACTCCTTATCCTCGCTTCTTGCGGCGGAGACAAAGCTCAGGAATCTGTCGATAAAATTATTGCCGATGGAAATCTCGAAGCGATAAATGCCAAAAAAACTGAAATCAAGGAACAAATAAATGCTCTTAGTGCTCAAGTGGCTTTATTAGATGACGTTTTACAAAAGAATGATTCAACCAAGAAGGAAGTGCTTGTCACCGCTATGGTTTTAAAAGATACACTCTTTAAACATTTTATTGAAGTTCAAGGAAATGTGGAAACTAAACAGAATGTCCTTATTTATCCAGAATATCAGGGAACATTAACACGAGTATTGGTAAAAGAAGGTCAGCGTGTAAGTAAAGGCCAAACCTTGGCTCGTATAGATGATGGTGGTCTCGGAAGTCAGGTAGCACAGTTAGAAGCGCAATCTGCCTTGGCAAAAACGACATATGAGCGTCAACAACGTCTATGGGAACAGAAAATCGGTAGTGAAATTCAATATTTACAAGCAAAAACTCAATACGAAAGTGCCGAAAATGCCGCAAAACAACTTAGGAGTCAATTAGGAAAAACCGCCATTAGAGCACCTTTTTCAGGAGTGATTGATGATGTAATTACAGATCAAGGAACAGTAGTGGCGCCAGGAATGGCAATTTTCAGAATTGTCAACCTTAACAATATGTATGTCACTGCAGATGTCCCAGAAAGCTACCTAAGTAGCGTTACTCCAGGTAAAAAAGTAGAAGTCACACTACCTGTATTAGGAGAAACCATATCCTCTAAAGTACGTCAGACGGGAAACTATATTAATCCAACTAATAGAAGTTTTACCGTTGAAGTGGATGTTCCGAGTAAGAACGGAAAGGTGAAACCAAATTTAACTGCAAGAGTTTCCATAAATGATTATACAGCAGAGAAAGCCATTTTAATTCCATTAAATGTAATCAATGAGAATTCTGAAGGTGAACAATATGTATATACCGCTCTAGTAAATGGGAATGATGCTCAAACGGCTATCGCCAAGCGTCAAATTATTAAGACAGGAAAAACTCAGGGAAGTGAAATTGAAATATTGGAAGGACTCAAAACTGGAGATCAAGTGATTGTAGAAGGTGCCAGAAGTGTAAAAGACAATCAAGAAGTACGAATTCTAAATTACTAGATAATGAACGCTAAGAAGAAAAAACAAGTAAACAAGGAATTTCCTCTTTCTAGTTGGGCCATAGACAACCCTACTATTATTTATGTCTTGGTTGGACTCTTTCTGGTCCTTGGTTTGACGGCCTACTTCTCTATGCCAAGAGAAAATTTCCCAGAAATTAATGAAACTAAAATTTATATTTCCGCTCCTTATCCAGGGAATACAGCCGAAGATATTGAGAGACTCATCGTGGACCCTCTAGAGGATAAGCTTCAAAATGTTTCTAATGTTGTTGAAATTTTGTCCACCTCTCAGGAGGATTATGCGATATTAACAATTGAATTCGACGAAAACATCACAGTTCAGGAAGCCAAGCAGAAAGTGAAAGATGAGGTAGATAGTGAAACCTCCACGGAAGACTGGCCAACCTTTAACGGTGCAAAAGTAGAACCAAATGTATTCGACTTAAGTATATCTGAAGAGACGCCAATTCTAAATGTGAATATTTCAGGTGATTATCAAGTTGAGAAACTTAAGGAATATGCAGAATATCTTCAAGACGAAATTGAAGCTTTAAATGAAATAAAAGAAGCCACAATACGTGGTGCTCAAGATCTAGAGGTAGAGGTTTCCGTAGATATTTACAAGATGATGGCTGCCAAAGTTAGCTTTGATGATATCATCAATACCATTCGTAATGAAAACAATACCATTTCTGCTGGGAACGTCATCACCTCAGGACAGCGAAGAACTATTCGTGTTTTAGGGGAAATTGTGACTCCTTCTGAGCTTGAAAATTTTGTCGTAAAGTCAGAAAATGGAAATGCCATCTACTTAAAGGATATAGCCGCCGTTAGCTTTGGAGAAGAGGAGAAAACTACCTTTGCTCGTGACCTTACACTGGAAGAAGGAGAGCGTATTACCGATAAAGAGGTTAGTGAAAATGTAGTGATGCTTGATGTAAAAAAGCGTTCAGGTAAAAACATGATTGAGGCAGTTGAAAAAATCACCTTAATTCTTGAAGATGCCAGAGAAAATATATTCCCTCCAGATGTAAAAGTAACAACGGCTAACGACCAAAGTGCGAAAACCGAAAACCAAGTAAATGACTTGGTCAACAATATTATTTTCGGGATTATCTTAGTAGTAGGAGTCCTTATGTTCTTTTTAGGGTTCCGAAACGCATTGTTTGTTGGGTTTGCCATTCCAATGTCCATGTTCATGAGTTTTATGATCCTAAGTTTGTTAGGGTACACCATGAATACCATGATATTATTTGCTCTAATTATGGGATTAGGAATGCTGGTGGACAATGGAATTGTAGTGGTAGAAAATGTGTATCGTCTAATGGATGAAGAGGGTATGTCTCGTATTGAGGCAGCCAAAAAAGAGATTGGAGAGATTGCCTTCCCAATTATCATTTCAACGGCGACTACGGTAGCGGCATTTGTTCCTTTAGGAATGTGGCCAGGTGTCATGGGTCAGTTTATGATCTATTTCCCAATCACCTTATCGGTGGTACTAGGTTCTTCTTTATTTGTAGCAATTTTCATCAACTCGATGTTGGTTTCACAATTTATGAAGACCGAAGAGACTCCTTTAACTCGTAAGTTTTTGATCAATGTATCATTAATCATGCTCCCTATTGGACTCCTCATTTTGTTTACCGGAGGAAATATTCGTGGATTAGGAACATTAGTACTTGTAACCATAGGCTTTATGTGGTTATATCGTTATGTGTTGATGGGTGCCGCTGAACGTTTCCAAAAACGATTTCTACGCTGGCTAGAGAAGAAGTATCAAAATTTCCTGAGTTGGGCCATTAAAGGATGGAAACCCGTTTTGTTTGTCTTTGGAATCTTTATGCTATTATTTATGACGTTTGGTGCTTTTGGTGGATCTGTCGCTTCTCAACGTACAAAGATTGAATTCTTTCCCGATAATACGCCAAATCAGATTACGGTATATGTAGAATATCCTGAAGGAACGGCTATTGACAAAACCAATGAGATTACCAAAGAAATAGAACGTAGAGTATATCGCGTTTTTAATGATGAAACCTATGTTGAAAACCAGGACTACAACTTCTTGGTAGAAACAGCAGTTTCGCAGGTAGGAGAAGGAGCTGGAAACCCTCAGACAGATGGAGGAAGTAGTGCAGAAATGCCGCATCGAGCTAAAATTACCGCTACCATGCGTGAATATAAATATAGAAATGGAGAAGACAGCGAAGTCCTTCGTGCGAAGGTACAAGAAGCTGTAAAAGGAATTTATCCTGGGGTCGCTATTTCTGTAGAAAAAGATGCGGTTGGACCCCCGGCAGGATATCCAGTAAATATTGAGTTGGAAGGCAAAGACTACAATGAACTAATTGCGGCTGCCGAGGCAATGCGTAATTATATCAATACTAAAAACATTCCCGGTATTGATGAGTTGAAAATAGATGTAAACAAAGGAAAACCAGGAACTCAGGTAGTGGTAGATCGCCAAAAAGCTGGAGAACTTGGAGTTGCAGCTGGGATGGTAGGAAATCAATTGCGTCGTTCCATCTTTGGAGATAAGGCAGGAGTTTACAAGAAAGATGGAGAAGACTATGATATCTATGTGCGCTTTGAAGAAGACCAGCGCTATAATAGTTCTGCATTGTTTAATCAGAACATTACGTTTAGAGATCCAGCTTCTGGCCAGATAAAAGAAATTCCGGTAACTGCAGTAACTAAAACGAAGAACACCTCTTCATTTAGCGCCATCAAACATAGAGATACCCGTCGAGTAGTAACTGTTTATTCAGCACTACAACCAGGGTTTACTGATGCGGGCGTGGTAGTTAGTCAAGTACAAGCCGAAATGGGCAGTACAGAAGCTGATGGACTTATTCCAGAGAGTATCAAAGTTAATTATACAGGGCAAATTGAAGAGCAAGGAAAACAAATGACATTCTTAATGGGTGCATTTTTTGCAGGACTTGGACTGATCTTTTTCCTACTTATATTTCAATTTAGTTCTATTTCGAAGCCTATGATCATAATGATTGCCATTTTCTTAAGTTTCATAGGAGTCTTTGGTGGAATTCTAATTACCGGAGCTCCCTTTGTGATAATGATGACCATGATGGGGATTATTTCTCTTGCTGGTATTGTTGTAAACAATGGCGTGGTATTATTAGATTACACCCAACTTCTTATTGATAGACGCATTGTGGAATTAGACTTACCAGACAAAGCGTTATTACCCGTTCATGAAGTAAAAGATATTATTGTAAAAGGAGGACGGGCTCGTTTGCGCCCGGTAATATTAACAGCTATCACTACTGTTTTGGGGTTAATTCCTCTAGCTATTGGGGTGAATATTGATTTCTTCGGACTATTCCAAAGCGGGGATGCTGGCTTCTACCTTGGAGGAGACAATGTTATCTTCTGGGGACCTCTTGCTTGGGCAGTGATATACGGTTTAATTATCGCTACCTTCTTAACTTTAATTATCGTTCCTCTTTTATTTTATATTATCTATAGAATAAAAATTAAAGTGCGAAGCTGGAGATCTCACTCAAAAGAGACTCCTCAAGAAATCAAAGCGGCAGCTTAAGCTTTAGCAGATTCTATAAAACAAAAGCCTCCGACCCTAGGGTCGGAGGCTTTTTTGGTTCTTAACGTATGGTCGTGCGCAAAGAACACCCATTACATCTAGTCAAGAACTCATTCGATGACCTATAATTGTATCCTTTAAAAGACCCTCTCCCTACTTTAATAGTCCACAAGAATCCTTTATCAATTGTAAATCAACTTATCGAACTAAAAAAAGCCCTTTCCGTTTGGAAAGGGCTTTCACTATATAAATAAGAATATCTCTCTTAGTTACCTTCTGCTAATGGCACAGGTAATCTATCAAAGATTTGATCTCCTGGTCTTGGCTCATTAGGAGCCAATGTACCCGTTAAACCATTTCTTCTAAGGTCATACATTCTGTGGTTTTCACCCCATAAAGAATAACGTCTCTGGTGAACAACTTCAGCAGTTAATTCAGCAGTAGAAGAACCCCCAGCATAGTCTGAAAGACCGGCACTGTTTCTAATTACATTGATTGCCGTGATTGCATTACCAGCACTATTTGCTAAAATACTAGCTTCAGCATATAATAATACTAATTCTTCATTTCTAAGAATGTCAACTGGTGACAAAGCATCTTGATATAAACGCGTTTCATACTCAGCCAAAAGATCATCTAATTGAGCCGTAGGATCTGGTGTTGCAGATGATTTAGAAGAAACTCTTGTGTCTCCAGCTTCAGCATCATTTACCCAGTCCGGGTGTACAATAATATTGTCTCCAATATTTGTATCCCCTCCATCTGGAGATGGCACTTTAAATAAACCATTTTGAGCATCATTACCTCCAGTTCCAAAAACGTGTTTTGGTCCGTTAGTTAGGTCTCCATTTAAGCTAAAGTAAGAGTTATTTAACGCCGCTAAAGCACCTGTACCGTCTCCAGCATAAACAGCTGCCATTCCAGCTACTGCTCTATTAAACTCTCTAAAACCATTTGCAGAATCAAAACCAGCAAATCCATCACTCAATCCAAATAGGAAAGAAGATCCATTTAAATCTGTGTTTGCATCATCAAGCATAGTACGTACAGCAGCAAGAACCTCAGCTTCACCTAAAATAGGGCCTAAGTTTTCTTCATCTGCAACATCTACTCTAGCTTGGCCATATGACTTAGCCATTTGAATTAGTTCATAGGCAATAATAGTCTTTGCAAAACCTGTATAACCACCACGCTCCGCAGCAGTAACCGAAGAAGTATTACTTGCAGCCTCAATTAACAAGTTTGCATTTTTAATACAACGATAGCTTCCGTTCCATTGCGCTGTGCTATAGAAAGAGTTATTATCTAATCCAATTCCATTCTTTCCTAACAAATCTCCAGTATTACGAGGATCTGCATCAAAAAGATATAATTCTCTACCTAGTGTTCCACTAGCAGTTGTTTC
>JAHZIZ010000169.1 GCA_022601215.1 Bacteroidota bacterium | reverse complement strand
TTTCGACAACACAATGAGGTTTCAGAAATAATTTTATTTACAGATGTAGCAGTACAACAAGCTGATTTAAATTTTGAGGCAGAAGGATGCACAATTGTGGTAAAACCATGTTGGAAATTTAACAGTTACTTCAATGTTTTGGGAATAGCGAAGGCTATTAAAGAATTAAAACCAGATGCGGTTTTATATAATCTCCAGTTTATGAAATTTGGGGATAAGAAGATTCCTGCGGCACTTGGACTTTTTTCTCCTTGGATGACCAAATTGATGAGAATACCTACCATCGTTTTACTCCATAATATTATGGAAGCAGTTGATTTAGAATCGGCTGGGTTTACTAAAAATAAACTCAAAGCGAAAGTGTTGCAGTATATCGGTGAGACGTTGACAGAGGTTATTCTTAAGGCGGACAAAGTGGCCGTAACAATTAGTAAATATGTGACGGCACTCGAAGCAAAGTATTGGGCTAAGAATTTATGTTTGATTCCACATGGGACATTCGAAATTCCTCAAGAACCCGAGTACAAAAGAACTAAAGGGTCTTTAAAGATTATGACTTTTGGAAAGTTTGGAACCTACAAAAAAGTAGAAGGACTTATAGAAGCCGTTGAGAAGGTGCGTTCTTGGACGAAAAGAGATTTGGAAATTGTAATAGCGGGTACAGACAATCCAAATACTCCTGGGTATTTAAAAAAGGTTCAAGAAACATATGGTCATGTTCCAAATCTCACGTTTACAGGTTATGTCGAAGAACAAGATGTCCCTTTATTATTTTCAGAAAGCGCCATGGTTGTCTTTCCATATACTTCTACAACAGGTAGTTCTGGTGTTTTGCATCAGGCAGGGAGCTATGGTAAAGCAGTAGTGATGCCCGACCTTGGAGACCTTAGTGTTTTAGTAAGAGAAGAAGGATATAGAGGAGAGTTTTTTGACCCTTATTCTACGACAAGTTTAGCCGAAGCCATAGAAAAATTGGTAGTAGATGAGTCCCATAGAATTACCCTCGCAAAAGCAAATTATAAGGCTGCGACATCCTTGCCAATGAGCAAAATTGCCGATATGTATATTAAAGAATTTATTGGATTAATTGAAAATAAAAGGAATGACAATTTAGTCACAGCTTAGCGGTTTTTTACGCTATTAAAAGCACTTTTTTTCGCCCCACTTATGTTGAGAATGCCAAAGGATTTTTGTTTGTTTTTTCTCCAAGGGTAGCGCCCTGCTACTTGATTTGGTATATCGGAGAAATCATACAAAGTCCAAGAGAGATAGTGAAGACTGTCTCTCTTTTGGCTTTCAAAAAAGGCGTCATAATATTCTTTCTGGTCGTTTTCAGAATAACCAAAAGGATTCCATATTCCGTTATAGTTAGACATACCAAATTCTTCTAATACAATAGTTTTCTCAGTGCTACTTTTAAGGGATGTCACTAAGGCAGGAAGATGCTCTAGATCATCGTAGAAGTGAAAGGAAACAAAATCTACTTGATCAACTAGATCGAGAGCAGCATTGCCGTTCGACCACCCCACAGTAATAGGATGTATTGAATCTTCCTTTTTTATGGTATGAATCATTTGTGAGAGCCATGCCTTAACTAGTGACTCGCCTCTAGATTCATAATCGAGGTTGGCTTCATTCTTCACATCCCATGCTAGTAAAGCTTTATGATCTTTAACCTCTTTTGTTATAAGAGTGGCATGTTGCTGTGTTTGTGACCAGTCCAATACGGAGTAGTCACCATAAAAATCGAATAGTGTTAGGATAACCTTTAGGTTATTTAATTCTGCCAAATTCAATAATTCGGTTAATTTGTTTAACTTCTCTTCAGAAACAGTTGCTTTCCCAAAATCCTCATATCCAATAAATACTCTAACTGTATTTAGCCCAAGATCTCGGATAATTGTAAAATCTTGATTGATGATTTCTTTAGAGAATGTTGCCCCAAAAGTATCCCAAGGAGCGTCTTTTGGATAATAATTTATGCCCGCTATATTATGCGTTAGCTCTTTTGTGGGATTAATTATTTTAGCTGTTTTTTGTGTTGAAATTTTTTCTAGATGCCTAATTTTCCAAAAACCATCCTCAAGGAGTAATACAATTTTATAATCGCTAGTTTCTGAACTGTCAAAAAGAAATTTGCCATTTACGAAAACTCGACTGTACGACACAACGTCCTTATCGGTAAGGACTATTAACTGTCCATCTGCGCTGTAAAAATTAAGGAACAAATTGTGAGACAAAGTTGTTTTTTCTATGGTGGTGTTAGTCTCCATATTGGCAGCAATAATATCCAACACATTTTTCTTCGCCTTTTCCGTGAATACGTCATTAATTCCGTCTGTATTTAACGACTTTAGGGCAATGCATTGAAAGTATATGGCATCCATATAATCTCTTTCAACTTTGGCCAGAGTTTCAGTTTCGATAGGTCTTCCAGGATTGTTGATGTCAATCCAAGTAAGCGAAGGAATGTAATAGGTGGCCCTAGCTAGGTCTTTGTGAAAAATACTGCTTCGATCTGCCCCTGAGTTTAAGAAGGCAAGTAATTGGCTTATACCAAAAATTGTTAATGCCAAGACCCCTACAAATGTAGCTAGGATAAAAACTCGATACAGTGTTCTATTGGTTTTCAATGAAGTGTTTTTTCAAAGGTTTCTGAAATCCCCATACTTTCAATTTCAATAGATACAGAGCCATTAGGACATAGTATTGGGTTTAATTCGAATTCTGTCATTCCATTTTTAGTGGTTGCAGTATATTGTTGGTCACATTGTTTGATGGTCACAATTACTTCGGCTCCATCTGGAATGGGTTGTCCCATAAAGCTGGTAATTGGTCCAACAGAAATTGAACGGTTATTTGAGGAGAAAGATACTTCTAGTTCCTCTATTATGGATGAAAAATAAATTTCTTTCACCGGACTTTCCGAAAGTCCCATTATAAACGCTTGTATCATCCATTTCGTTGGGTTCTTGGGATGTAAAAACTGTCCAGTGGCAATGCCATTTATAGTAGTACCCGAGACTTCTAATCGTTTTCCTTCTGAAGTTGTGACTAAAAAACTAACAAGTGTTCCATCACTTATGGTGTTATTAAATTCATCTTTTATGACAGATGTTGATAATACAGCAATTTGATTCCCGTCGGCATATGGATGCACCAATTGTTCAGTAATGCTAAAATTAGTTGCATTATTGGGAATGATATCTAGCGTTTTCTCCTTGGTCGCCGCTGAATTTGAGATGCCCGAAATGAGCATTCTACCCGATTTTTTCGTTGAGAAAAGTCGCTCCCAGGCAATGCGATCTTTTGTGATTTTAGTATAAGTTGTAGCCGAATTATGAATGAATGATTCTAACGAAACCTGGGTCCCATCCGGAACCAAATTGTCGTATTTGTCTGTGGCAATCACAACCATCATACTATAATCTGCGCCGCCAGAAACAATGGTTTGCGGTCCTAAATAACTTTCAGCTATAGGTGTCATTTCTGAATTTGGTTTTATCTCCAATGAGCCTGAGTCTAATTCATTCATGGTAGCGTCATAAAGCTGATAGAATAATTTTCCAGATTTTTTTGACACTTCTGAAGGGATCCTAAAAAACAACGAATCCTTCGTCCTTTCAGGTGAGATTAACATACTGCCGTAAGAAGCGGAGATATAAAGTAGTATGTTTTTGTTTTCATCTTCAGGACTAATTCCATCCACATTTAACAGGATCGACTCTCCTGCTGTATAAAAGCGAAGCGGAGCTATTGAAAAATTGGATTGCATTTCGTTGTTGGGAAACCATGAATCACTAGGCTTCATTGCCAGTGATAGCACTGTTGTGAGGACACAAAGATTTATCAATATTGTTTTATGTGATTTTAATTTGCTCATCAAAATGGGGATCCAATAAAGCTATTTGCTTTAATGGAAATATACTTGTACGATTTATTCTCTACTGCTATTAATTGCATATTGGGGTGTGCGATCTGTCTCGAAGGAACTCTTTTGTTAGAGATCACTTTATTCGGTAGACCATTCACCGAGATTAAATCCATAGAGGCGTTTATGGTCTGCACATTTATTTCATCTCGTAAAATATGCTGAAAAGTAAATTTTCGTTGCGGACGGATACTTTCTTCAAGATAATCATTTTCTACCCAAATTACTTTTTTATCATCGTTGTAATAGGAAATCTGTAACTGGGGAACGGTTGCATTTTTAGTACCATGATTAAAAATAGTTCCGTGCAGTGAGTTTTCCTGTATCGTCAAGTTTTGAAACCCAAGTCCGTTGAATAATTCATTGGTAGCAACGTTTGCTTTAACCTGTAAATTGAAGGCTACAGGAACGTCTTCAATCATTGCAGGGGTAAACTCGTCGGGATTAAAAATTTCGGGAATCTGTTCTTCAGTAACAGCCCAAGCGATTCCTTCGAAATTAATTCGGAAATTGGATATTTCTTTGGGTAGTAATTTATGTTTTAAAATATCTTTAGCGTTGAATGACGCTATCGCTGAGTTATTTTCAGAATAAATAGTTCCGTTTATAGATACATCGGCAGGAACGTCGTCGATGTTTTGCAATTAACCAACAATAATATAGCTACCATCTTTTTCTATTAATCGAGAAGAAATGACCTCTACAACAGGCTGTTTTAACACGTCTTCATGAAATGTTTTTTCGGTAGTAATTCTTCTTCTACCATGATTGTAGAAACTAGTTTGGTTTTCCGAAATCAATTGGTCTGGAGGAATGTCTAAATCTATATTTGTGGGGTTTATATACCATTTTCCATTTACCTTTTCAATTTGGTGGGTGAAGATTTTATGGATTTTATTTAGCGGACTAATCCATTCAGTCCGTAATTCTAATTCAGCGAATTCTTCTGTTTCCTTTAGTATGTGTACATCCATACTATTGAGTTTAGAATAGGAACTCAGCAATCCATCCGAAACTGAGATTTCCAACATAAATTGAGATTTAGACTTCTCGCTATTCGGATTAATAAAAGAATAAGCTTTTTCAAATTCTTTAAAATCCAAAGCATCGTAGTAAGCTTTTACAACATTAGATGGAGATAGTTGCGAGGTGTTTTTTAGGTAGAATTGATAGCTTCCAAATAATAAAAGTATAAAGACAATCACAGTCCAAAATTGAGATATGTTGACTATTACGGGTGATATGTTTTTATAAAGAATTTGACTATTAGAGCGATTCTTTGCTGGATTGCGCTGAATTTTAAGGGTGGTATTCCACATGCCTTTTGCATATAACATAATGGTGATTAAAACAGTGCTAACGGGTATAATACCCCAGAGTAGTCGCAGCCAAAGTGGTGTTTCTTCTTTTGGCAACACTGAAGGTAGTGGGGGTATTCCTGCTCGCTCCCAAACCATAATGCCATTTTCAAGACGCTGCAGTCTATGCCAACCGGTAAAATATAAAATGGGATCATAAAATTTATCGTTTGAGAAGACATACTTGAGATGGTACTTTTCTGGAACTGTTAAAAACTGTTGTAACGATCCAATGCCTTCAACCCCTCGAAATTTTGAATTTTCAAGTCGTTCTATAGCACGTGTGGTAAGTTCTGGCAATCTTCTAGCCGAGTGATAATTCCCGTCAACAGTCATTGCATTTGTTTGGGCAGATAGCCATGCCATTTGATCGCCAAAACCAAGAGGTAAATATCGCCATTTGTCATGTTCATCTTGATTTAGAAAATTGACTATAGGTAGCATCTTTATTTTTTCAGGTTGAGAGGGCCTGAAGTACCCTAAACTCATAGTAAATATTGTCATAAAGATGAAAAGGCCAACTAAAATACCTCCGATGAGTCTATGATAAGTAGCGCCCCATTTCAATTGAAAATAGGATTTTATATCACCTTCAGCAAATCGGTAGGTGAATTCTCCCAATAAAGGCAGTGCCATAATTGAAGCCCAGAGTGTAAAGCGATCAAGCGTTAGAATGTTAAATGCGTTTTCACCAAGCAACTTTATTGGAATGGGCGTGGTTCCTCCAGTTCCCAGGATCGTCAACAAGGAAAATGAAATACCAAAAAACAAAAAACGCTTACTGAAATATCGATAAAAGAAGTAGGGAAGGAAAATCAGTAACAGTCCCCATGGTATCAAAAAGAAAACCAAGCCAGATGAAGTTATTTCAAGAAAGTTATCTCTAGATCCGTGTGGAATTGGTACCTGAGTAATAGGGTTATTTTTAGTATTAATCCAATAGGGTAAAATACAACCAATGATTAGCACTAGTGAACCCACTCCAAAAGCAATAATTCGTTTAAAGTGGAAGTAAAACGTTTTTAAAAACACCCTAAATGTTATAAGAGAAGTGGAACCAACTTTTTCTTTGCTGGCATCCATAAGGGCAAGGCCAATAACTGGAAAGATGAAAAAAATCATTCCGAAAATGGGCGTAACATGGTGCGACGTAACCGTTACGGCAATTAAAGCTAACGAGCGTAAAAAGTAATAAATTTTTCCAGTTCTTAACCAATTATAAATTTCGGGCAGGGCGTGCATTAGCAGGGATATCCCTACGATACTGGGAAGTTGACCAAAAAGGTGTAGTGTCTCTACAAAAGAAGATGAGATTACTGCCAAAAGGGCTGCGTAGCCAGCGATAGTTCTATTGTTCGATAAGAGTAAGGCAAACCTATAGATACCGGTGATAAACAGGCTTACAGCGATTAGCGCAACGGTAAACAGACCAAATTTTAAACCACCAATACCAGAAAATAAGGCAATACTTTGATGTACCAGAGGTGGATATCCCATGACAGTAAAACCTGTGTACCAACTATAATTCCATGGTTCAAACCAATTGGTAGCATAATGATTGGCAAAAAACAAATGGATAAGTGCATCATAGGTCTTCTCTAGTGTAAAAAACATCGTAGATCCATGAAATACAATTCCTAACAGGAGTGCTGTAATTAGATATTTATTAGTTCTTTCCTTCATTTAAAGTATAGATATACGAGTGCGTATATCCTTTTATCAAAGATACAAGTTTCGATTAATGGTAGGTCTTTCGATAAGTGACATTCGTCGACACAACCTTTTCAACCATCGAAATTGGAATAAAAAAAGCACTTTCTAGGGATATGTTTGTAGGGAATGTAATCAATAACCCTAAAACTTATTTTATGAAAACTGGTATTATCATTCCCTGTTATAATGAGGAAAATAGACTTAATGAAAACGCCTTCATAGAGTTTGTTAACAATAATAAAGACTATCATCTTTGTTTTGTAAACGATGGAAGTAGAGATGGCACTTTAAAGATGTTAATTAGAATGAAAAGTAAAGCGACGAATGACATCAGTGTTGTAGATGTTAAGAAGAACGTTGGTAAGGCTAGTGCCGTAAGAGCAGGAGTACGGTATTTATACAATAGAGAAGATATTTCTCATATTGGATTTATAGATGCCGATTTGTCAACAGATTTTAATGACTTCAAGGATTTGGTGAAAACCTTGAAGTCTGACAATAAGTTGTCTTTAGTTTTTGGTTCTCGAAATTGCGGAGGAAAGGGTATTGTTAGAAACAACTTCCGAGGATTCATTTCCAATCTCGTAAAAGCAATGATACTTTTTGTGGTAGGGTTGCCCATTAGAGATACCCAATGCGGAGCTAAAGTTTTTACCAGAACGATCGTTCCTGTTATCTACGGGGAAAGTTTTGTGAGTCGATGGTTGTTCGATGTAGAAATCTTTCTGCGATTGAAACGATATTTAGGGAAGGAAAACGTAATGCGACATATATTAGAACAGCCATTAATGAGATGGGAGCATGTAGATGATTCGAAATTAGGATGGGTAGATGCACTAAAAATTCCAGGACGACTAGTACAGATTTGGTCACATTATGTAGTGAAACCTAGTTTCAATTTAGTGAGTCCAAGTAAACATGTTTACCCAACTGTTGAAGTACTGCAAACTCCTCAAATGAGTATTGCTGCCTAATAAATAATTACACTAAGTCTATTGTTATGATTAGCTATCCTATAAAATTTGAGCCCATCCTTAAAGAAAAAATTTGGGGTGGTTCTAAACTAAAAACACTTTTAAATAAAGATGCCAGAACTGACCATGTTGGCGAAAGCTGGGAGATATCAGGGGTAAAAGGAAATGTCTCCAGAGTGAGCAACGGTATCTACAAGGGCATGGAACTTAATAAGGTTATTGAAAATTTTGAAGGGGCCTTAGTAGGGAAGGAAAATTTCGATAATTTTGGAACTAATTTTCCATTACTTATTAAGTTTCTTGATGCCCAAACAAATTTATCCGTACAAGTTCATCCAGATGACAAAATGGCTAAGGTAAAACATCAGTCTTTTGGTAAAACTGAAATGTGGTATATTTTGGACAGCGCTCCCAACGCCGAAATTGTATTAGGTCTTAATGATCAAAATAAGGATACGAGCATTTTATCTACGATTAATTCGGATAATGTGTATTCTATTTTTAATACGATAAAAGTTGAAAAGGGGGATAGTTACTTTATTCCGGCAGGAAAAATCCATGCAATTGGTGCGGGTATAATGGTTGCTGAAATTCAGCAAACTTCAGATATAACCTATCGTGTTTACGACTGGGATAGAATAGATGACACGGGTAAACAAAGAGAACTTCATACAGATCTTGCTATTTCTGCGACCAAGTTGTTTCCAGAAAACGGTAAAAATAAATATGATCCAAAATCAACGGGTCCATGCAATTTGGTTGACTGTACTTATTTCACTACTAATATTATTGATGTTACGGCTTATAAAAAACTAAATTATCGAAGACTCGATTCTTTTGTTATTCTTATGTGCGTTGAGGGAAATATGACAGTTTCAGTTAATGGTTACAATGAGCCTTTGAGCTTAGGAGAAACGGTGCTTATTCCTGCAAACAGTAATGAGGTTATATGCCATGGTTCCCATGCCAAAATTTTAGAAGTGTTTATTAGACCGCAAGCCTCTGCTTTTCGTCAATTCGCTGCCTAAGGGGAAAGAAATACAGCTATAACAGACCTTTCTGTTTTTCGTAAAAAGCATTAGCTTGTTCCTGCATAAGTCTTCGTGCAATGGTCTTTTTGTAATCGTAAACTTCTTTTTCTTCAGCAATATCGGCGTAGACGCGATTATTTACTTCTTTGTCTGTGGTAACTAAAATTTCACGCTGTGCTTTTTGTTGAGCGGTCCAAGAGGCAATCGCACCTTCTTGTTCAGCTAGTTTTAAATCATAAGCGCCTTTTGGAGACAATAGTTT
>JAHZIZ010000168.1 GCA_022601215.1 Bacteroidota bacterium | reverse complement strand
AGATTTCGAATTTCTAAAGAATCTTTTAAAATTGCTCCATACTAAGTGTATATTTGAAGCGTTAATTGTTATGATGAGAAAAATATTAATTCTTTTTGCTTGTAGTTTAATTTCTTTGGTTTCGCTAGGCCAGGAACGTTCGATAAAGGTGGAATGGGATGATAAGGGTCAAAAGAAGGGGAGTAATGTTGATTCAGAATCGCATTCCCAAACGATCGGATTCAATAAAGACAGACAACAAATCACTACTCGTTGGAAAGATGTCGGATTCGCTAAAAGTAGATCACTTCGAGTTTTTGATGTGATTTTTAATGACCTAACCCAAATAGACAAGGAGCGTATAGATCTTGCCAAAATCCCGAATGAATTACGTTATGATATCGGAAGTTCAGATGCTAGAGGGGTGGTTTACACGACGTTAAGAATGTCACCTGTGATCAATAGAAATGGTGTCTTAAAGAAAGTAGTTTCGTTTAAGATTGATTATGACTATGGAAGTACAGCTTCAAGATTTCAATCCTTACCTATTTCTAATTCTGTTTTAGCGACTGGAGATTGGTTTAAATTTAAAGTCGAGAAAACAGGAGTTCATCGAATTACTAAACAGTTTTTAAATGATTTAGGGATGAACACGAATAGTGTGGACCCTAGAACAATAAAAGTATATGGGCATGGAGGAAAACCACTACCGCTCTTAAATAGGGATAATTTGGCATTGGATTTGCCAGAGACTGCTATTCAGTTTATCGGGGAAGAAGATGGTAGTTTCGATAATGGAGATCAAATCCTGTTTTATGCTACCAATGTTGACGCCTTTTCAGCGCTAAGTCTTGAGGAAAATGAAACCAATTTGAATCCATACAGTGATGAGTCTTTCTATTATGTTACGTCCGGTGGAGATTTAGGGAAACGAATTCAACCTATGTTGGAGCCTTCAGACAATCCTACACTTATTATAGATCGTTTTCATGATTATCAATTCCATGAAGAAGATGATTTCAGTCCTGCGAAAGTGGGAAGAAGGTGGTTTGGCAATCGATTCGATATTGAAAGTGAACAATCGTATGATTTTAACTTTCCTAATATGGTTGCCAATGAACCTATGGAGGTGACAATAAAGGCTGCCGCAGTAAGTAGTAGCCCAACAAGTATAGCAGTTACTATTAATTCTACAAGCGTAAACCCGATGAATCTTGGCGCGGTTACTGCGGGAAGTACTACATTACTTTCTAGAGCAACCTTTAGTCAAGATATACCACCATCTGGTGATAATGTAGTCATAGATTTAGCCTATAATAATAGTGGAAACCCATCGAGTGTAGCGTATCTCGATTACATTTCAATTGAGGCCGTTAGACAATTATCAGGTGTTTCAGAGCAATTTGTATTTAGGAATAATGATGTAGGTGGTGCTTCTGGTACTGGAGAGTATCAGATTACTAATGCTTCTGAAATCTCTCAAATATGGGATGTCACTAGTCCCGGAGAAGTTGCATTTAAAGAAAATGCGGATAATGCTGGAGCGATAAGTTTTAAAGCGACCTTAGGTGAAGTAAGGACCTATGTGGCGGTCAACCCAAATGATTATTTTAGTCCAGTGAGAACAAGTTCAAGTAGGGTTGTGAATCAAAACCTTAAAGGGAGCATTATGTCCGATGGATCAGGTAATTTTCAAGATGTTGATTATTTGATTGTAACACCGCCATTTTTATTGCAGCCAGCGCTAAGATTAGCAAATCATCACATCAATGTTACAGGGCTAAGAGTGAAAGTTGCAACGACCGATAAAATTTATGAAGAATTTAGTTCCGGAAAACAAGATATTGGGGCAATAAGAAATTTAGTGCGCTATATATATGAAAATGGTTCTTCGGATGCGGATAGAATAAAATATCTCTGTCTTTTTGGAGACACTTCTGTGGATCTTAAAGATAGATTGCCTAATAACAATAATATTGTGCCTAGTTTCCATACAACTAGTAGTAGTAATAGTTTAGATTCTTTTGTCTCCGATGATTATTTTGGGATGATGAGTTTGCCAAATTCAACTGACCCCGTGGGAGATGGAAGTGTGCGTCAAAGAGATGGTCTTGATATTGCTGTTGGGCGCATGCTAGCAGATAATGTTATTCTGGCAAATGCTGTTGTTGAAAAAACAATTAATTACTCCTTAAAAGCTTCCTTTGGTAATTGGAGGAATAATTTGGTATTGATTTCCGACGATGTTGACGAGCGTTTTGAGTATGAAGATTTAGAACTTACTCTTGATGAAATAGGGGATAGAATAACAGAAGAGAAGCCTTTTGTTAATGTAAAGAAAATTCACTCTGATGCCTTTCAGCAAGAAACTTCTGCTGGTGGAGATCGCTATCCAAAGGTAAACGAACAAGTGGTAAATGATATTGAACTAGGCGCACTTATTGTAAATTATTTCGGTCATGGAGGAGAGGATGGATTAGCTAGCGAGTTTATCTTTACGAAGGAGACAGGGACCAACCTTAAGAATAAGGATAGATATCCATGCATTGTAACGGTGACTTGTGAATTTACTAAATTTGATAATCCGCTGAGAATCACTGGTGGAGAGCTCACTTTTTGGAATGCGGAAGGAGGGGCCGTGTCTTTAATTACAACTACGCGTTCTATCTTAGTTTCCACGGGGGTGGATATAAACAGAGAATTGGCCGAAGAGTTATATGGTTTTGGCCGAGAAGTTCCATTGCCTCCAGCAGAAGGATTACGATTGATTAAAAATGAAAGTTCTGCACCCGATAAGCGAGTTGTCTTTTATATTGGAGATCCAGCATTAGAACTTGCTTTTCCTAAGCAAAGTGTACGAGTTACTACCTTAAATGACGAGCCAATACAGCAATCCAATGTTGTGCTAGAGGCCCTTAGCAAGGTGAAGTTGGGTGGTGAAGTTGTCGATTCTCAAGGAAATGTAATTACGAATTATAATGGGATTTTAGAAGCTAAAGTTTTTGATAAAGATGTGCAACGTCAAACGCTAGGGAACGATGGGACAAGGGATTTCGATTTACCGAATGGCGAGCCTGGGCCAATATTAATTTTGGATTTTAAAACATTAGGTGAAGGACTTTTTAATGGTAAGGCAACCGTAGTAAATGGTAAATTTGAATTCGAATTTGTTGTGCCTAGAGATATTCAGATTCCAGTTGGACAAGGGAAGGTAAGTCTATACGCCCAGCGCAATAATGTACTGGAAGATCAAACAGGGTTTAGTTTAGATATCCAAGTTGGAGGGCTCAATGAAGATGCTCCGGCAGATAATCAAGGGCCAACCATAAATCTATTTATGAACGATCTCTCATTTGTTTCTGGAGGAATTACAAACGATTCACCCATTTTAATAGCACAATTAGAAGATGAAAATGGGATTAATACAGCGAGTGGTATTGGTCATGATATTGTTGCAATTTTGGATGGTGATGAAACAAATCCATTTGTGTTAAACGAATATTATCAAGCGGAGGTGGATGACTTTACCGAAGGCACGGCCAATTATACCTTGCGAGATTTAGAAGAAGGATTGCATACATTGACCTTGAAAGCATGGGATGTTTATAACAATTCGTCCACAGCGGAAATTCAGTTCGTGGTTTTTGGAGATAATAAATTAGAAGTAAGAAGGGTTTTAAATTATCCAAATCCTTTCGTGAATTATACCGAATTTTGGTTTGAACACAACCGCCCTTTAGAGATGTTAGATGTTCAGGTACAGATCTTTACCATTACAGGTAAGGTGGTGAAAACAATTAACACTTCGGTTATGACCAGTGGTGGCCCCCCAAGAGATATTGTTTGGGATGGTACCGATGATTTCGGTGGGAAAATCGGAAAAGGTGTCTATGTATATAAGCTAACGGTCAAATCTCCGTTAATAAACCAGCAGGTCGAAAAATATGAAAAACTCGTTATCCTTTAAAAATTCAATTATATTTGCTCAAAATAAGTACCTCATGAAGAAAATTTTTATTCCAATATTAATAGGATTATTAACTATAAAAGCGAATGCTCAGAGCCCAGAAGATAGGGTTATTACAACTGGAGTTCCATTTTTATTAATTGCTGCCGATGCCCGTTCAGGAGGTATGGGTGATATTGGTGTTGCCACCTCTGCGGATGGTTTTTCCCAACAGTGGAATCCCGCTAAAAATGCATTTGCCATTTCAAAACAAGGGTTCGGAATAACCTATACGCCCTACTTAAGTAATTTAGTAAATGACATTTTCCTTGGAAATGTTACTTATTACAATAGACTTAATGAACAAAGTGCTGTAGGTGCAAGTTTTAGATATTTCAGTAATGGTGAGATTGAATTGCGACAAACTTTTGATGAAGTCCCCTTGACGGTAAAACCAAATGAGTTAACGTTTGATGTGTCTTACGCTTTGCGTTTAAGTGAACGTTTTTCTATGGCGGTTGCAGGACGTTATATTCGGTCCGATTTAAAATTACAAACAGGGAATGAAGATGCTTCAGCAGCCAATACGTTTGCTGTTGATGTTGGAGGTTTCTACCAAAGTGAAGAAATTGCCTATAACGATTTTGACGGTCGTTGGAGAGCAGGTTTCAATATCTCTAATCTAGGACCAAAGTTAAAATATGGTGACGCTGCTGGTGAAAACTCTATTCCTACTAACTTAGGACTTGGTGGTGGATTTGATTTCATCCTAGATGAATACAATAAGGTTGGAGTGAACGTCGAACTAAATAAATTGTTAGTGCCAACACCTAGCGATTCTAATGGAGATGGTGCGATAACAAGAGAAGATGACTTTTACAATGAAAGTTTTTTAAATGGTGTTTTCTCTTCATTTGGTGATGCGCCAGATGGATTTGGTGAAGAGTTAAAAGAATTTACATGGGCACTTGGAGCAGAGTATTGGTACCAAGATGTTTTTGCGTTTAGAACGGGATATTTTAACGAAAGCGAAGAAAAGGGATCAAGAAAATTTCTTTCTTTAGGTGCTGGTTTTAAATACACCGCGATTAATATAGATATTTCGTACTTATTTTCTACCTCCAAGGTGAGAAGCCCATTGGAAGGGACGCTTCGTTTTGGACTTACCTTCAACTTCGGAGATGAGTATGATGAATATTAGTGAATGGCTAAACAACTAAAAATAGAAGCCGAGTTGACAGTATATGATACTGTAGACGAGCTTCCTTTAGAAATACAAGATTTAATGAATAAGGCGCAGCAAGCACGAAATGATGCTTATGCGCCTTATTCGTCTTTTAAAGTGGGTGCAGCCATCCTTTTAGAAAACGGTAACGTTGTGATAGGGAATAACCAAGAAAATGCTGCATTTCCTTCAGGTCTGTGTGCCGAGCGGGTTGCAGCTTTTCAAGCAGGGGCATTATATCCCAAAGTTGCTTTTAAAGTGATTGCTTTAACGGCGGGCTCTTTAAAACAGCAAACAACTACTCCAATTCCACCTTGCGGTGCATGCCGACAGTCTTTAGCAGAGTATGAAGTGCGACAAGAAACCAACATTCCTATCTATTTTATGGGAGAAACCGGAAAGGTGGTTAGAGCGGCTTCTGTAAAGGACCTGCTTCCCCTTATTTTTGATAGTTCTTATCTATAATTTTCGTAGCAAGAACTAAAATTTAAACTTCGACAACGTTTTCGAACGATTTTTCAGAAACTGGGGTTTTATAGTCGTAACAAATAATGTATTTTTGTTTTTCGTATAGATTCTTCTGAAGTTTTATTTCAGAATATTTTAGCAGTAATTACATGAAAAAAATAACCAAACAAACTTACCTTAATTGGTATGAAGACATGCTCTTCTGGCGTAAATTTGAAGACAAATTAGCGCAGGTTTATATCAATCAAAAAGTTCGTGGATTTTTGCATTTGTACAACGGTCAAGAGGCTGTTTTGGCAGGAGCATTACACGCCATGGATTTAACTAAAGATAAAATGATTACGGCCTACCGTAATCATGTACAACCTATAGGAATGGGTGTAGATCCTAAAAGAGTTATGGCCGAATTGTATGGAAAGGCAACTGGAACTTCTCAAGGATTAGGAGGATCCATGCATATCTTTTCCAAGGAACATCGTTTTTACGGTGGACATGGAATTGTGGGAGGACAAATTCCTTTAGGTGCTGGATTGGCTTTTGGTGACAAGTTTAGTGGTAGCGATGCGGTTACCTTGTGTTATATGGGTGATGGTGCTACTCGTCAAGGTTCACTTCATGAAACGTTTAATCTGGCCATGCTTTGGAATTTGCCAGTGGTATTTTGTGTTGAAAATAACGGCTATGCTATGGGTACTTCAGTGGCTAGAACTGCCAATCATACGGATATTTGGAAACTGGGATTAGGGTACGAAATGCCTTGTCGCCCGGTGGACGGAATGAAGCCCGAAGTAGTGGCGAAGGAAATGGATGAGGCGATTAGCAGAGCTAGAAAAGGAGGAGGTCCAACGTTCCTTGAAATAAGGACATATCGTTATCGTGGGCACTCTATGAGTGATGCACAACATTACCGAACAAAAGATGAAGTTGCCAAGATGCGAGATGAGGATCCAATTAGTTATGTGTTGGATACCATCTATAAAAAGAAATACGCTACAGAAGCGGAGATTAAAGTAATCGACCAGAAAGTAAAAGATTTGGTTAGTGATTGCGAAAAGTTCGCCGAAGAGTCTCCATATCCGGATAAAAACGTGATGTATGACGTCGTATACGAACAAGAAGATTATCCATTTTTACCTCATAAACTATAAGTTATGGCAGAAGTAATTACCATGCCTCGATTGAGTGACACCATGGAAGAAGGAACGGTGGCAACTTGGCTCAAGAAAGTAGGAGACAAGGTGGAAGAAGGCGATATTCTAGCAGAAATCGAAACAGATAAGGCTACGATGGAATTTGAATCTTTCTATGAAGGGACGTTGCTACATATTGGTATAGCTGAAGGCGAAACAGCCAATGTAGATGCTTTGTTAGCAATTATCGGAGAAAAAGGTGAAGACATTTCTAATCTAATAGGCGGAGATCCATCCCCAGTGGCATCGACCGAGAAATCAACATCTGATTCGAGTCCAGCTGAAGAAACTACAACAACAGAACTTCCAAAGGGTGTAGAGGTTATTACCATGCCTCGCTTGAGTGATACTATGGAAGAAGGAACGGTGGCATCTTGGCTGAAGAAAGAGGGTGATGCCATAGAAGAAGGTGATATTTTAGCTGAAATAGAAACAGATAAGGCTACGATGGAATTTGAATCGTTCTATAGTGGGACTTTGCTCAAAATTGGAATCGCTGAAGGAGAAACGGCAAAAGTTGATGCACTTCTAGCTATTGTTGGACCTGCCGGAACTGATGTTTCTGGAGTGTCCGCAGGTGTGGCGTCTAAGGTCGTTGCAGAAGAGTCTCCTGCAAAACAGATAACACCAGAAGTCGAGGTTAAGAAGGCTACAGTTGAAGTTTCAAAATCAGTTTCAAGTACTACGACAGGAGAACGAATTTTTGCATCGCCTTTAGCAAAAAAAATGGCTGAGGATAAGGGGATTAATCTTGCTACAGTTAAAGGTAGCGGAGAGAATGGGCGTATTGTAAAGAGCGATATTGAAAATTACCAGCCTTTGACAAGTGGTGCTGCGGCATATATGCCTGTTGGAGAAGAGAGTTTTGAAGAGATCTCTAACTCACAAATGCGAAAAACCATAGCGAAGCGTCTTGGAGAGTCAAAGTTTGCCGCACCGCATTATTATCTGACCATCGAGTTAGATATGGATAATGCTATGGCTTCGAGAGCTGCTATTAACAGTGCTCCAGATGTGAAGATTTCTTACAACGACATGATTGTGAAAGCCTGTGCCATGGCTTTGAGAAAACATCCTCAAGTAAATAGTCAATGGACGGATAAAGTAACCAAAATAGCCAAGCATATCCATGTAGGAGTAGCTGTTGCCGTTGACGAAGGATTGTTAGTCCCCGTATTAAAATTTGCAGATCAGATGACCTTTTCTCAAATTGGGGCTAATGTGAAAGAGTTGGCTGGGAAAGCTAGAAATAAAAAGCTAACCCCAGATGAGATGCAGGGAAGTACTTTTACGGTTTCAAATCTAGGAATGTTTGGAATCAAAGAGTTTACGTCAATAATCAATCAACCTAATTCATCCATATTATCTGTTGGAGCGATTATTCAGAAGCCTGTAGTTAAAAATGGTGCTATTGCGGTTGGAAATACCATGACAGTTACCCTAGCATGTGACCACAGAACAGTGGATGGGGCAACAGGTGCGAAGTTCTTGCAAACATTAAGGAACTACATCGAAAATCCAGTAACTATGTTTGTATAGGAAATCCTAAAAATTTTATAAACGATCCCTCAGAAATCCTAAACGATGGCTGAGGGATTTTGTATATTTAGAAAAAGATACTTGATGAAAATTTTTCTTTTTTCTTTGATGTGTGTCATCGTTTGTTCAAGTTGTAATGAGGTGAAAGAGTTAAAAATTGATCCGTCTAATTCAGCGGTTGTTAACTCGATGGAATCTAACGAGTATTTAATTTTTGGCACGTATTCAGGATTTTGTATTGGAGATTGTGTTACACTGTTTAAATTGACCAATAAGGTCTTGTATAAAGAAACTTCGGGGAAGCGACCTTATCAGGAAGGTTTTTTTGAGGGAGAATTCATGAAGCTACCTGCTATAGATCATTCAAGAGTGAGTGTTTTGTTTGGAGAGGTAAATCCTCTTGAAGGGAAAAAATCTGGAAAAACTTATGGTTGTCCAGATTGTGCGGATCAAGGAGGAATTTATGTTGAATATGGAAAAGGAGATAAAAAAGTAAAAGGATATTTAGATACCAATATTGAAGCGCTTCCTGCGGAATTAAAGGAGCATGCTACTTTGATAATAGGATTGGTATCTGAATTAAGAGAAAAATAAAAGCTAATGACAAAAAGAAACATCATCATTACTGGAACGAGCCGAGGAATTGGATACGAATTAGTGGCCTTATTTACTCATGCTGGGCATAATGTGTTAGCCTTATCAAGAAATGAGATTCCTGTCTCAGGATTAGGAATTTCTAACTGCACCTGTTTTCCATGTGATATTACAGATAGTAAAGATGTGAAAAAGGTAGGCGTCTTTTTAAAAGAACAATGGAATCATGTGGACGTTCTCATCAATAATTCTGGATACTTAGTAAATAAACCTTTTTCAAAATTGAAAATGGAAGATTTTCAGCAGTCCTACGAAGTCAATGTTTTTGGTGCTGCTGCTTTAACTCAGGTTGTGCTTCCTTTCATGAAAAAGGACGGACATGTAGTCAATATTAGTAGCATTGGAGGTGTACAAGGTAGTTTGAAATTCCCAGGTCTAGCTGCATACAGCAGTAGTAAAGGTGCCATTATCACCTTGACCGAGCTTCTTGCTGAGGAGTATAAGGAAACAGGTCCTGCGTTTAATGTTTTAGCCTTAGGAGCTGTTCAAACTGAAATGTTAGAAGAAGCATTTCCGGGCTACAAGGCACCGCTTTCTGCAGAAGAAATGGCACAATATATCATGGACTTTTCGCTGAATGGGAACAAATATTATAACGGTAAAATACTCGAAGTGTCTAGCTCAACACCTTAATGCAAGAGATTCTTTCTAAATACATTCCAAAAGCGGCGGTCATTTCTTCTTTCGAATTGATCAAACAGCACAATGTCCACCTCAAAATAGTTAATGAACGAGTAACTCGTCACGGGGACTATCGAAAAATGCCAAATGGTCAGCACCAAATTACAGTAAATGCGAGCCTTAATCCATATCGCTTTTTAATAACGCTTATCCATGAAATTGCCCATTTGGATGCCTTTTCTCGTTACGGCAGATTTATAAAACCGCATGGGAAAGAATGGAAGTTGACATTTCAACAGCTCATGCTACCCTTCTTACGTCCCGAAATTTTTCCAAATCAATTGCTTCCTTTGTTGGCCCTGCATTTTAAAAACCCAAAAGCCAGTAGCGATACAGATGCTAAATTATCTTTAGCCTTAAAGCAATACGATCCCCCCAACGATAAAAACTATATCTTTGAGATTCCTTTAGGAGGAACATTTAGATTGTACAACGGAAAGATTTTTGAGCGAGGTAATAAGCGAGTGAAGCGTTATGAATGTTTAGAAGTTGCCACTGGACGAGTCTATTTGTTTAATCCTAATGCAGAAGTTGAATTTTTGAAATAACTTATCTATTGAATACTAACTACTACGCAGTGATTATGGCCGGAGGCATTGGTTCTCGTTTTTGGCCCGTGAGTACCACCCAATTTCCAAAGCAGTTCCATGATATGCTGGGAACAGGTCAGACCCTTTTGCAAAAGACGTTTTCTCGCCTTAATAAGATAGTGCCTGAACAAAACATGCAGATACTTACTAACGAGAGGTATCTAGATATTTGCCTCTCACAAGTTCCCGAGATAACTGAGAGTCAAGTGGTGTTAGAACCCGCGATGCGTAATACGGCACCTTGTATTTTATTGGCTGCCTTAAAGATTCATAAAGAGAACCCTAATGGTGTCATGATCGTTGCTCCTAGTGATCACTGGATTGAGGATGAAGGAGCATTTCAAAATGATCTCGAGGCTTGTTTCAATGCCTGTACAGAGCAAGATATTTTGGTTACATTAGGAATCCACCCTACATTTCCTAATACGGGATACGGATATATTGAAAGTGATAAACAGGATGACGCACTTCTAAAAAAAGTACTTCAGTTTAGGGAAAAACCGAATTATGCAACTGCGAAACAGTTTATTGCTGAGGGTAATTTTTTCTGGAATGCTGGTATCTTTATTTGGAGTGTAAATAGCATTATTAAAGCATTTAAAGAGATGATGCCTGCGATGTATCATCTTTTTTCTGAAGGAATTACCTCGTTAAATACTCAGAAGGAGAAGGCCTTCATCGATATAAGTTATCCGAATGCCGAAAACATCTCTATTGATTTCGCCATTATGGAAAAAGCAGAGAATGTTTTAGTAAAAAAAGCTACCTTCGATTGGAACGATCTCGGAACTTGGGGGGCCTTGCACGATAAAATAACAGATAATTCTACCGAAAATGCAGTAGTAAGAGCAATTCCTCATCTTAGAGACGCTAAGGGGAATATGGTCTACACATCTTCCGAAAAACTCGTGGTTGTAGATGGATTGGATGATTATATTATTGTAGACAAAGAAAATGTTCTGCTTATATTTCCGAAGAAAAAAGAACAGGATATTAAACAATTACTGGGAGAGGTAAAAGAAACGTTCGGAGAAGATTATACATAATTTATAACAATGGAAGAAGCCGATAAGGAAATAGCGCAAAATAAAGAAGCCGTAAAACAAGATGCTAAAGGCTTGTGGGCTAGTTTGAAAAAATTCTTAGTAGAATTACTTGATTTTAGAGCGGATACCGATAGGGAAACTACAATTGAGGCTATAAAAAATGACATTCCTTTTAAAGGTGCGACGGCTTGGATTCTTATTTGTTCGATATTTGTGGCATCCATAGGATTAAATGCGAACTCGACAGCAGTAGTTATTGGGGCCATGCTTATTTCACCTTTAATGGGGCCTATTTTGGGGATTGGAATGTCAATCGCGTTGAACGATATTGATACCTTGAAAAAATCGTTGATTAATCTTGCAACGATGATCGTCTTAAGCCTTCTCACGGCGTATTTATTTTTTAAGTTTTTCCCTTTAGGAAGCCAGGAAACGTCCGAATTACTGGGTAGAACCAAGCCTGATATTAGAGATGTGTTAATTGCATTCTTTGGAGGTTTAGCGTTGATTATTGCACGGACAAAAAAGGGTACAATTGCAAGTGTGATTTTTGGTGTGGCTATTGCGACAGCCTTAATGCCACCTTTATGTACGGCTGGTTATGGGCTGGCGAATGGTAATTACGGATATTTTGGAGGTGCTATGAACCTCTTTACCATTAATACAATTTTCATTGCTTTGGCAACATTTATTGTTTTAAAGGTTTTGCGTTTTCCAATGCTCAAGTATGCGAATTCAAAAAAGCGAAAACGTATTGCTCAACTAGCGTCTCTTGCTGCAATAATTGTAATGATTTATCCGACTATTACTTTTCTAAGAGTCTTTAAAAATAGTGGGTATGAAAACGACTACTCGAATTATATTAAGACGGAAGTTGATTCTAATAATGAGTTGTGGTTTCAAAAAGGAATACTAAACCCTGAAGAAAAAACCCTGACACTTTATTTTAATGGTGAGATAGCAGAGGCTACTGAAACTGATTTGAGAAATGAATTGAAAAGCTATGATAATATTAAGGATTTTGAGTTGAAAATAAATGGGAATAAAAATCGAAGTTTTGATAAGATTTCCGATGCGTACGATAGAGCTATAAGTGACCTGGATGAAAAGGATAATATTATTTCAGGATTGCAAAAGGAAATTGAAAATTTAAAAGCGGAAGTTCTTAGTATTAATAAAATCAATAATACTTTTTCGTTCAGTGCTGTTTCTAAAGACGCCAAAATTCAATTTCAAGAGTTAGAATATTTT
>JAHZIZ010000167.1 GCA_022601215.1 Bacteroidota bacterium | reverse complement strand
ATGAAAAAGATTTTTTTAGGGATGCTATCCCTAGCATTTGTGTTCACTTCATGTAATAATGATGACGATGCACAAGACACCACTGCAAATGTAACAGTAAACATTAACGGACTTGAAGACCTAGGCGCTAACTTTGCGTACGAAGGTTGGGTCTTAGTTGATGGATCCCCAGTATCTACAGGAACTTTTACAGTAGATGCCAATGGCGCAGCTTCGGCCACGTCTTTCGAATTACCAGCGGCCACTTTAGCCGATGCAACCAAATTTATTTTAACGGTAGAACCGAGTCCAGATGATGATCCAGCCCCTTCTGCACAGAAATTAATCGCAGGAGATTTTAGTGGAAGTTCTGCGTCTCTTTCTACAGCAGTGGCCCCAGCGGTAGGAGATTTTAGTAATGCGGCAGGTTCCTTTTTTATGCGTACCCCAACCGATGAAGCAGGAGGCCTAAATAACGGAAATGACGAATATGGCGTATGGTTTGGCGTGCCAGGAGCACCTCCAACACCAGATTTTGTGTTACCAACACTTCCCGATGGATGGGCCTATGAAGGATGGGTGGTTGTAGATGGAGTAGGACCTATTTCTACTGGGACCTTTACCGATTTCAATACGGTAGATATGTTTGACGGATTTAGCGGAAGCAATCCAGGACCACCAGTGCCAGGAGAAGATTTCTTCAACAATGCACCAGCAGGTTTTACCTTTCCATTAGATGTTAGAAACCGTACAGTTGTAATTAGCGTAGAGCCAGTACCGGATAATTCTCCGGCTCCTTTTGTGCTGAAACCATTAGTGGGAACTGCCGGAACCGATACAGCACCAGCATCCTATCCGTTTTCGTTTAACGGGAATTCGCTGCCAACCGGGACAGTGACTCGATAATTTTGTATTAGATAGATTGTTTGAAAAGGGTGCTATTTTTATAATAGCGCTCTTTTTCTTTTTTCGTCTTTCTTTCACTTTTTTGTCCTCTCAAGAAGAAGGTCTTTAATATTGTATTTGAAGACGTGGTTTGCATTTGGCTTCAAAACACGATGTCTCTTCATTCGTTTTCTATGAGGATCAAAGGGATACTCATAAAGAAAAATTATAAAATTATTGTAATGTTGTAACTTCGTTTACAACTAATACCCCCTATGAAAGCCTTTCTAAAAAAGCACGGAACCAACGTATTGGTCGCTGTGATTATTTTGTTACTCTTTATTCCGCAAACGGGTATGCCTATTCGAGTGTTTATTAGTAAGTTAATTGCCTTTTCTCCTTCTGAAGTTGCGGATGAAAAGCAAGAAACCCTTGATAATTACCATTGGTCTTTACATACACTAGAAGGCAATGAAATGAATATGTCTGTTTCCGAAGGGAAGGTAGTTCTTATTAATTTTTGGGCCACTTGGTGTCCTCCTTGTGTTGCCGAAATGCCTTCTTTACAAAACTTATATAACGAGTATGGCGATCGTGTGGATTTTTATTTTGTCTCTCAAGAGGATCCATCCAAACTTCGCCGATTTATGGATAAGAAAGACTACAACTTTCCTGTTTATATACAAGAGTATCACGCGCCAGATGTGATCGATGCGCATAGTTTGCCTACCACCTATATTATTTCAAAAGAAGGGAAGATAGTCATGGACAAAACAGGTGCTGCCAATTGGGATAGCGAAGGAGTGAAGGCCTTGTTAGAGCGATTACTTCAATAATTCAACTTTCTATAGCAGGCAATCGAAGTGCCAACGGGTCAATGCCTTTTGAAATTAGGGATTACCCTACTTTTCTTTCCAGTGCTAAATAGTGTGTCGTGGTGTTGTGATATAGGGGGATGATGACCACCTCACAATTATAGACGGTCTTGTCCTTTCTATAATTTACAATGACTTCTTTAAAGGGCTGGTCTCGCTTAATTTTTTTCTTAAATAATTGTTTAGAGCGTGACGTTGTTTTCGCCCCTTGTAAGAAATTGGGATGTTTGTTTATGGCAAACTTTTTTGAATATCCAGTCATGGTTGAAAAACCATCATTCACCCAAATAATTTTCTGACTCGCATCGGTGATGATCAATGCGTCAAACTCATGCTCGTTCAGTATGGATTGCACGTCATTCTTCCAATGATATTTTTGCGCCATAGAGAGTACTTGGTTCACCTCTACTTTTTTACTGCTTCTTGCCCCTCTATGGTGAGTGTGCTCCATAAATAGATCCCAGCTTGCTAAAGGCAAAGGTTTTAGCGTTGACGGCCGAACCAGTTCTTTGATGTTTTGGTGTTCTTCAAGGGATAGATGTGACAGATATACGTCCAAGCACATCATATTGGAAAGCTCATATTTCATAGGAGACTGGGCTAATTGATTTGGTGGAATAAAGGTAATAAAAAAGTGGGTAAAGGATGATTTCGAATGAGAGAATTGTGATACGACTTGTATTTTTCACATACAGGATTGAGAGGTTGCCTCCACTTTTTTATGGCTACTTACATCGTACATTTTTCTCTAATACTGAGTTTTTTTTCAAGGAGTGTTTTTGAGTATCCAGCGGGAACCCTGTTAGAATCCTTAGTTATT
>JAHZIZ010000166.1 GCA_022601215.1 Bacteroidota bacterium | reverse complement strand
GAGTAAAATCCCTTCGGCTATCTACATTGGCTATTCCCAATTTTCTTCAGAAGAAATTATAGCCTCCATTCCAGACAAGGACACTCCCATTGTAGTGTATTGCTCTCTAGGGATTCGCTCCGAAGAGATTGGAGAAAAACTTCAGAAAGCTGGTTTTACCAATGTAAAAAACCTTTATGGCGGTATTTTTGAGTGGAAAAACAAGGAATACCCCCTATCTAATCTTCAAGACAAAGAAACCGATAGCGTCCATACATGTACCAAAAACTGGAGCAAATGGCTTACCAAAGGCATTAAAGTATATGAATAAAAATCTCCTTCTAATTTTCACCCGAAACCCGGAATTGGGAAAATGCAAGACCCGTCTAGCTGCTGCCGTTGGGGAGCAAGCAGCACTCAATATTTACAAATTCTTACTGCAGCATACCGTAAACATTACGCAGGATTTACCAACAAGCAAAGAGGTACACTACTCTGTTGCCGTAAGGAATAATGATATTTGGGATGAAACAATTTATACGAAAAAACAGCAACATGGGGACGATTTAGGCCTCCGTATGTCTCATGCTTTTTTACAAGGTTTTGATGAAGGTTATGAAAATATCATTATCATAGGTAGTGATATGTACGATCTAACACAGAAAGAATTAGAGGAGGCATTCGAAGCATTAGAAACAAATGAATTTGTAGTGGGGCCTGCGCAGGATGGCGGCTACTATTTGCTCGGAATGAAGAGACACCTTACAGCGCTATTTGTTAACAAAGCATGGGGTACAAATACGGTATTAGCAGACACAAAAAAGGATTTAATTGGCCGAGTAGTGAAATTTTTAAAGATTAAGAACGACATAGACGTTTATGATGACGTAAAAGACATCGAAATTATTAAAAAGAAATTTCTAACACATCTTTAAAAAAATTGCTATGAAAAATTTTACTACCCTTCTATTCTTATTTATTTCTATCACCTACATTAACGCGCAATGCTTACAAGTAGCTGGAGATTTTGGCAACAATCTTAACGTTCCTATGTATAATATTGAAGGAGATGTATCCATCACTCTAAATACAGACAATACTATTACATTAGATTTAGGCGCTAACTTTATGACAGCTGCTGGTCCAGACATTCGAGCGTTTCTTGTAAATCCTGGAATCCTTACTGATGCTCAATTAGTTAATATACCCATTGGAAGTTTAGAAAATTTTCAATTTGGTTTAGTCGGTAGTGACACTGTAAATCAGAATGGCGCAAAGTCCTTTACAGTTCCTGTCCCAAATGGTATTGATATTTCGCAATACAACAAAATATTTTTCTACTGCCTTCAATTTGATCAATTTTGGGATTTTGGAACCTTCGAGGCTTTTTCAGATACAAATTGCGGAATCCTATCTGTAGAAGATCAATTATTGGAAAGCATCACTTTTAGTCCAAATCCAGCCCAAGAAATTATTACTATTAATAATCCACAATTAGCACCTGTTAGCATTTCAATTTTTAATACATTAGGGCAGAAATCAGTAGCATTGCGTGATGTACAAAACACCTCTCAAACTTTGGACATTTCAAGTTTGTCTAGCGGTCTATATATCATTGAAATGACATTAGGAGCGCAACGCACTATGCAAAAACTAATAAAGCAATAAGAGTACATGCAGAAACACATTAGCGAATCGGTTGAGTTTTTAAATAACCGTGGATTTGAATCTCCAGAAATTGGAATTATCCTTGGGACTGGCTTAGGACAAATTTTAAACGAAGTAGAAATTACTTCGGAAGTGAGTTATAATCACATTCCAAATTTCCCAACGGCAACTGTAGAGTTTCATCAAGGGAAACTTGTTTATGGAACCCTCGCGGGTAAAAAAGTAGTCCTAATGCAGGGGAGATTTCATCTCTACGAAGGCTATACGCTAAATGATGTGACCTTTCCAGTTAGGGTTATGAAAGAACTGGGAATTAAAAAACTATTAGTAAGCAATGCTTCTGGCGCCATCAACCTCAACTTCAAAAAAGGAGAGATTATGTTGATTGATGACCATATCAATTTACAAGGGGGTTCTCCCCTAGCCTTTAAAGGGGTAGAACAAATGGGAGAACGCTTTGTAGATATGAGTGCGCCTTATGACCAAGCCATGAGCATTAAAATTGAAGCCATCGCTAAAGAGAAAAATATTAGACTACACAAAGGTGTGTATGTTAGTGTGGTTGGCCCTCAATTGGAAACAAGAGCCGAATATCGTTACCTGAAAATTATAGGCGCCGATGCTGTGGGAATGAGCACAGTGCCAGAAGTTATTGTTGCCAATCACTTAAGTGTACCTGTGGCAGCAGTATCTGTGATTACAGATGAGTGTGACCCAGAGAATTTAAAACCCGTAGATATTGAAGATATTATTGCCATGGCTGGAAAGGCAGAACCCGATATGATCACTATCTTTACAGAATTAATTAAATCTTTGTAAGAATTTGTAAGAAATCACCTTATTTACGACTTACTCTTACTATACGCATACCCAAAATTGAACTATGAGTTACTTAGAAACAACCCACGATGTATATAAAGAAGCAGCTTTAACTCCAGATGTAGGTCTTTGCTGTACGACCAATCCTATATGGGAACTTCCAGGGTTAAAAATTCCAAAGATCATGCAGGAGATGAACTACGGTTGCGGAAGCACTGTTCACGCTCGAGATCTATCCAATAATCCAAAAATGTTATATGTTGGCGTTGGAGGTGGAATGGAACTATTACAATTCTCTTACTTTAATCGTCAAAAAGGAGGTGTAGTAGGTGTGGATGTAGTAGATGAAATGCTAGAAGCTTCTCGCAAAAACTTTATAGAAGCAGAAGCGCAGAACGACTGGTTTAAAAGTGAGTTTGTGGATCTTAAAAAAGGAGATGCCCTTAATTTACCAGCAGAAGACAACTCCATTGATGTGGCAGCTCAAAATTGTCTGTTCAATATCTTTAAAGCTGAAGATCTCAAGAAAGCCATCGAGGAAATGTATCGTGTATTAAAACCTCATGGACGATTGGTAATGAGTGATCCAACGTGTGAACAACCCATGAACGAAACACTCCGCAATGACGAACGGCTTAGGGCGTTGTGTTTAAGTGGTAGTTTACCCATCGCGGAATACATTAAGGCCCTGACAGATGTTGGTTTTGGAACTATTGAAATTAGAGCACGCAAACCGTATAGAGTTCTTAACCCTGGAGATTACCCAACAGACGAACTAATTTATATAGAGTCTATAGAAGTAGCGGCAATTAAAGATCCTATGCCAGAAGACGGACCTTGTATTTTTACCGGTAAGGCAGCTATCTATTATGGAAAAGAAGATTATTTTGACGACAAACTTGGTCATGTTTTGTTAAAAAACCAGCCTTTAGCTATATGCGATAAAACAGCGGCTGCATTACAAGCCTTAGGTAGAGACGATATATATTTTAGCGAATCTACTTTTCACTATGATGGAGGAGGGTGTTG
>JAHZIZ010000165.1 GCA_022601215.1 Bacteroidota bacterium | reverse complement strand
ATCTCAAGTCGTGAAAAACAATGAAATAAAACCCCTTTAGTCCTGCTTAATAATAAGGTGCGGTACAGAAGCTAAGTCCCAGTCAATGACCAAGCCTCCTGCTAGAGACTGCGCTACTTGCTCTCCGTATAAATATTCGGACAAATAGAGAGCCGCTTCAAAGCTCTTAGCCCCGCCAGCGGAGGTAATGTATTTGCCATCGTGGACAAATAGCACGTCTTTTCTAATATCCAAGGATGGAAACATTACACGCATAGCATCAATATCACTGGGGAACGTAGTGGCTACTTTGCCTTCCAATAATCCAGCTTTGGCTAGAACAAAAGCACCGTCACAATGTGACGTGATAAATTTGGCCTCTTTATCTACTTGCTGAACAAACCCAATCATGGCTTTATTTTCCAAATCCGAATCTAGATGATGCTCAGCGCTGGGCACCACTAAGATGTCAATTTTCGGTAGGCTATCGGTGAGATAATTGTAGTCGGGTACAATCCTCATTCCTTCAAATGTAATCACCGCGTCATCCTTGTCGGCCACCGTAAACACATTCATAGCTTTAATGTTTTTTCGAAAAACGGTGTGCTGAAAAATATCAAATGGGGTAGTCAATTCGGTATTATACACCCCATCCATTATAAGAAAACCTACATTGTATCTGGAAGAATCTAATACTGGAAATTGTTTTTCCTTTGTAGGAATAATTAGCTCTTTAGGCTCCAATTTCTCTGAATTTCCGCAAGAAAATAATAAAAGAACTACCCCTATGATTGCCATGTTTTTCATCTTCCGAAGATACAAATTAGTAGTCATCATAATCAGGCGATTTTTTCAGATATACATATAGTATTATAGAAAGTATGGAAACCAAGACTAAGATTCCAAACATGACATTCCAATTGGTAGCATATCCATACTCATTTACAACATTCATTCCTGCATTGTGACCAATTAAATGAGACAAAGAAAAACTCAAGCTAAATAATCCCATATAGCTACCTTTCCTGCCTTTTGGCGCCATAGATAATGCTAATGCGCTTGAAAACGGTGAGCCAATCATTTCACCCAAAGTCATCAAGATCATTCCAATGACTAAAACACCACTCCATGTGGTTAGATTTAGAACTATAAAACTTAGTGCTAAGAAAATATGGCCCCATAATATCGCCGTTGTCTTAGGTATTTTTTTACGTTCAATCCAATCTACTAATGGCATTTCGAAAACAATGATTATGACACCATTGACAAAGAGTAGTAATCCTATTAAGTCTTCAGATAGGTGATGCGCCTCTTCATAGTAGAGAGGTAATACTGAGAAATATTGAATAAAAGTGATACTGCTCAACACCATAATTATAAATAGCAAAATGTACAGTCCATTTCGATACGGGGAAGTACCTTCTTTTTCAACGATTTCTTTTGGAGTCTCGGGGGTTCTCTTTTTCGGTTGAAGCACACTAAACAGTAAGAAGGATGCAAGTACGCAACTCACTCCGTCAATCCAAAAGAGCGAGCCATAGCTCACATGGGCAATTAAAAACCCACCCATTACGATACCAATAGAAAAACCAATATTAATGGCAAGTCTAATAAGAGCTATACTGCGTGTTACATTTTGGGGTTTACTATACACATCTGCCGCAACAAAAACAGCCGGACGATACGAATCTGCTAAGAGAATTAAAATAAATACTCCTAAACAGAGTGCATAAAATGTATCTAGAAATTGCAAGCCAATAAACCCAATACCACCAAGGAATAGGCTGGCTACTATTACTTTGTGATATCCAATCCTATCAGTTAGTTTTCCTCCTAAAATGGTTCCTAACATCGATCCCACTCCGTAACACGTCATTATAATACCGACTTGCGGGAGTGTAAAACATTTTTCGTTGACGAGATACAGGGATAAAAAGGGAATAACCATTGCGCCGGCTCGGTTTATAAAAGTCACTAGTGATAGCAACCATATCTCTTTAGAGAGGCCTTGAAAGTTTGCTATATAATTAGTGTAAAGTTTTTTCATGTTATTTCTTGAAAGTGTTATAAAAATAAAACGTCCAGCGGTTAGGCTGGACGTTTTTATATCGAATTAGTTGATAGTTATATCATCAATACATACATCTCCAGCCCCGGTAAATCACCGTGGTTTGTCTCTGGTATGAGTATGTACGTTTATTCATTTTGTTATTTATCTGCTTCAAATGTAGTAAAATTTTTAATTCGACTATCTTTATGGAAACTTATTTTACTTTGAAATACATTATTATCCTTACCCTTTTTTGTTTTTCTGAATTAACACTGAGTCAGACATCTTTAGAAATGATTCAGGAAATAGAAACCTATCGTGCCGAAGAAAACGAGAAATTCGCTACCGCTGAAACTACCATTCTTACCCCGGAAGATTTTAAATTGTTTAAAGGTTTACCTTTCTATGCCATCGACTTAGCGTATAGAATTGAAGCTGTTTTTGTGAGAACTCCAGATGAAACTCCTTTCGAAATGCCTACTACTACAGACAGACTTCCTGTTTATGTAAAATATGGTGAGGCACATTTTAAATTGAATGGTGAATCTTTACAATTAGCATTGTATCAAAGTGTCCCGCCTATGGAGGATCCCGAATATGTGGACTATCTATTTTTACCTTTTACTGATACCAGCAATGGCGAGGATAGTTATGGAGGTGGCCGATTTGTAGATGCTAGAATTCCTGAAGGAAAAACAATGATTATTGATTTTAACAAAGCTTATAATCCATATTGCGCCTATAGCCCTAACTATTCATGCCCTATTCCACCTGAAGAAAACGATTTAAAGGTAGCTATTAAAGCAGGAGTAAAGTATGTAGAGAAGCATTAGGCTATTTTGGTAAGCCAAATTCCAAGGAATACAGCCGCAAAACCAACGATAAAACTACCTATTGTATATAAGGCAAATGTTCCAAAATCTCCATTTTTCAAAAAAACATGGTTTTCATAAGCGAATGTGGAAAAGGTAGTAAAACCACCGCAAAAACCAGTAGCTAGCAGTAGTGTTGTGTTTTGAGATAGAATACTGTTTTTAGCAGCCATCCCCAAAATAATACCAATGAGTAAGCTCCCTATAATATTAGCAGCAAAGGTTCCATAAGGAATTCCGGTAGCCGTACTATTAAGGTATTTGCCAAAACCATAGCGCAGTGAGCTTCCTAAACCACCACCAATGAATACTAAAAGAAGTTGCTTCATACTTATTTCCCGTTAATAATTGGGTGGTTGCTTCTTAGGTCTTTAAAGACAGGAATAAAAATTTCAGTACGCCAATTGGCAGGATTTGGAAACTCTCCTGGATCATTGGCATAGACTTCGAACATCTTTTTGGATGAATCAGTTAGTAAGTTGTTGTTATTTATATATTCTTGTGCTTTAGTATAGGCTTCTGGCAGGTTTTCGTAATTCCCAGTTAATATAGTTTTAATCGCTGTAGTCGGCTGTAAATATCCGCATAACACGGAACTTCCTACTGGTGTATCAATTCTTTCTTTCACTGGGATTCCAGCAGAAAGAATCATATTTCCTGTCATCTCGTCCGTCTCATGATAAATGGTAAATGGCATACCCGACGATTGAATTTGTTGGGTATCCATAAAGCTCATGATTTGGCCATACATGGTTCCCATTTTACTTGAGAGTTCTTCTCCTTTAGCCGAAGAAGTTACATACATATAATAACCCCCACCGTGCTCCGCCATTCCCTTCACTTCAATACTGTACTTTTTCATTTCTATTTGAAGTTGGTCCTCCAATTTTTCTAATCCGGTCCGATAGGATTTAGAAACCATAGTTTCTAAATCTTCTTCTTGAAAAAACATAAATACCTTTTCCATGAAGGATTGTTCGCCTTTCATACCCCAGCTCACCTTGGTTTGCATAGAATTTGTAGTAGATTCGAATAGCCAATTAACATCACTTCTTGATTCACCCATAGGGGTATGAAAAATGATTTCTTGATGTATGGATTCATTTTCTTTTACATCGATAGTTTTCATACTTCCTTTTCCAACTTCCATATGGTCACTTTCCCATGCATAATTGGCATCCTTCCCAGTAGTAGAAGTACCATAAGTCAATACCGTTTCAGGATCTTTCTCCAGCCATGGACTCCAAGCCGGCCAATTTTTATAATCATTAACATTGTTGTAAACAACTGAACTAGGTGCATTAATGACCTTACTTTCCATAATGTTATAGCTTCCGTCTTGGGTGCCAAAGTAGACAGCACCTCCAATAATGACAATCAATAAAAGGAAGAAAATATATTTTAATAGTTTCATGGTTACGTTGCTTTTGTTGGTAAGGCTAAGATACTTAATTTTAATTATCGCTTTCATTTAGCTGTCTCCGCTCACCTATTATTTTGTTACATTTGTAGAAAACCAATAATCACGAAGAAATGAAACATAACAAGTTTTTCATAATGGCTCTTGGAAGCCTTATGTTGTTCTCTTGTGGAGATGTAAAAAAAGATGCAACTCCTAAAGAAGAAACGACACAAATCGCTACAGAAGAAGCCTTTAACTATCAAGTAGAACAATTTAACGATATTAAAGTACTTCGTTATCAAATCCCAGGATTTGAAGACTTAACTCTAAAAGAGCAAAAATTGGTCTACTATCTCACGCAAGCCGGATTGGCGGGACGTGATATCATGTGGGATCAAAACTATCGCCATAACTTAACCATTCGTAAAGCTTTCGAGAATATTTATACCACTTATGAAGGTGATAAAAATGTAGAGGGATGGAATCAGTTTGAAACGTATTTAAAACGACTGTGGTTTGCCAATGGAATTCACCATCATTATTCTAATGATAAGATGAAACCGGAGTTTACGTCAGATTACTTGAAAGAGTTATTGGCTGCGACTAATACAACGTTAGAGGGAGAAGCTTTTGATGTGTTGTTTAATGATAAAGATGCTAAGAAAGTAAATCAGGCTAAAGGAGTTGATAATGTAGCACTGTCTGCTGTAAATTTTTATGGACCAAATGTTACTAATGATGATGTCGTTAATTTCTACAAACAGAAGAAATCACCTAATGCAGACAAGCCTCTGTCTTATGGATTGAATTCTCAGTTGGTAAAAGAGAATGGGGTGTTAAAAGAGCGCGTTTATAAGTCGGGAGGCTTGTACGGTGCTGCTATTGATAAAATTGTTGTTTGGTTGGAAAAGGCACAGGGTGTTGCTGAAAACCAAGCGCAAGGAGACGCTTTAGGGTTATTAATTAAGTATTATCAAACTGGAGATTTACAAACTTGGGATGACTACAACGTAGCTTGGACAGCTGCCACAGATGGGAATATTGATTATATCAATAGTTTTATTGAAGTATATAATGATCCTTTAGGATATAGAGGTTCTTATGAAACTATCGTGCAGATTAAAGATTTTGATATGTCACAGAAGATGGAAGTTTTGTCGGAGAACGCACAATGGTTTGAAGATAATTCCCCTTTAATGGATGCCCATAAAAAGAAGAATGTAGTTGGGGTAACTTACAAGGTGGTAAACGTAGCAGGAGAAGCTGGAGATGCTTCACCTAGTACACCTATTGGTGTTAATCTGCCTAATGCTAACTGGATTCGTGCTGCTGTAGGAAGTAAGTCCGTTTCTTTAGGAAATATTATCCATGCTTATAATAATGCAGGGAGCTCTGGACGATTACAAGAGTTTGTACATGATGAGGAAGAGTTAGCTTTGGAGGAGGCCCACGGTCAGTTAGGTGATAAATTGCACACAGCCTTGCACGAGGTAATTGGTCATGCTTCTGGACAATTAAACCCTGGCGTTGGTGAAACTAAAGAAACCCTTAAAAATTATGCATCTACTTTAGAAGAAGGTCGAGCAGATTTAGTAGGCTTATATTATTTATACAATCCAAAATTGCAAGAACTTGGACTCGTTGAAGATTGGGAGAAAGTTGGTAAAGCAGCTTTTGATGGATATATCCGAAATGGATTAATGACGCAATTAATTCGTTTAAATCTTGGAGATGATGTAGAAGAGGCACATATGCGTAACCGTCAATGGGTTTCGGCTTGGGCTTTTGAAAAAGGGCAGGCAGAAAATGTGATTGAAAAAGTAACCCGAGATGGTAAAACTTACTTCAATATCAATGACTATGCGAAGCTACACGATTTATTTGGCCAATTATTAAGAGAAACACAGCGTATTAAATCGGAAGGAGATTATGCTGCCGTTGAAGCGTTAGTAGAAGGCTACGGAGTGAAAGTTGATCAGACTATTCACGCAGAAGTATTGGAACGTAATAAGCAGTTTACATCTGCTCCTTACAGTGGTTTTGTAAATCCAGTGATCGTACCGCAAATGAATGACGCAGGAGAGATTACAGGTTTTAGTATAGACAACACTGCAGGTTTTTCTGAGCAAATGTTAAACTACAGTAAAGATTACAGCAACTTACCAGCTGTTAATTAATACGACGTTTAATAAAATTAAAAACCTCCTTCTGGACATGCCAGATGGAGGTTTTTTTAATGGATTAAATTTATTTTTCGAATGTATAGATGATGAGCTCATCGTCAAAATCATCTATGGTTAGTATCATGTTATTTCCATTAATGTTTACGGGATCATCAAATACCACTTCGCCATTTCCAGTGCCATAAGTACCCGAATCTGTTTCTCCATTCTCATCATATTCAAAACCGTATTCAACTAACACCAACCTGTTGTCAGAATCATTAAAGGCCCATTGCCCTGTTGAGGTATATTCGTAATAACCAGAAACAATAACTTCTGTACATGTGCTAGTAGTTTGCTCGTAATCAGGGTCCGTATCAAGTTCTCTAATAGAAATAGAATAGGTTCCATCTGCAGACATGTCAAAATTAAAATAGTCCCAGGTGCTACAGTATTCAGTGTTCACGGTCCCACCGTTATTGCAAAATAACGTTTCAGGAAAACAGTATTGTTGATTGAGACCAACATCCACATTCATGCCGTCATAATTTTCTTGATATCTTGTTAATTGCCAGTTGCCTGCTGCATTGATATTACCCCCCCACGATTGGACAGTGACACAGACTTGTTGTGGAAGACTAATGTTTCCATTGCTGTCATACACACAGATTGAGTAACAAAAAATTCCGACAGGAATGGACGCGTCAAAACCGATGTTCAACAACGTAGATAGAGGTCTTTGGCTGTTTGAATTTTGACGTCCAAAAATTCCTTTTTTGGGATTTGTTTCTGAAGTGAACGGTTGCGATAATGGAATGTCTAAATATGAATCAGCAGGTTGACCGTCTGTGTTTTCTATAATGAGATACACTCCTGAAATATCATCCAATGAGTTTAATTCTATCTCGAAACCTTCGTTTTGTAAGGCGGTGGAAGTATTAACAGGATTAAGCGATACTACACCATTTGCTTGAGGTGCATTTCCGTTAATGAGAGTACTGTTTTCGATGATGAGCCCGTTAATCACCTCATTTGGGTTTAGTACTGTTTGTTCTTCCTGCTGTGCTTCTTCTTCCATTTGTTGCTCTTCCTCTTGAATATCACCGTCGTCATCGCCGCCACAGGCTGTGGCAAATATGAAAAGGATGCTTAAAAAAAGCACTGAAGCTGTTGTTCTAAAATTGAGTTTTAATGTTGTCATAGTTAAATAGATATAATTAATGTCTTTGTTGGTGTTTGGTAAAACCTCCTCTCCGTATTCTTGAAGAGGAGGTCTCTTTTAAACAGAAACTAACAAAACATAATAATGGCTAATACAAATTAGTTTAGTTGAAATTGAAGACAACTGTCTTCAGTAATAGTGATTGTTCCGTTCCAGCTAAGACTTGAGCAACTCGCGGTAAATGAGTAATTACCTTCAGGTAAGTTGTTGAAGTTTCCACCTCCTCCTGTGTTGCTGCATGCCGGTGCACTTCCGAAGAAACCAGTAATAGTTGATCCACCTACGCCAGTTACATTGACTGAGATTGGGCCACAACCAAAATCTTGATTGATCCAGAATTTAACATCTCCATTGCCGCTGCCTCCGCCTCCGCCTCCGCCGTTGGAAGTGAGTTGTTGTGTTGTACATCCTCCTTCTTCTACCGTAACAGAACCATCCCAATCAATGCCATTACAACTTGCAGTGAAAGAATAGGTTCCAGCATTTAAATTGCTGAAGTTTCCTCCGGCTCCAGTTGCATTGCAGTTGGGTGTGCCATTACTGTAAAACCCATTTATCGTGCTGTTTCCAACTCCGCTTAATGAAACTGAAATGGGACCGCACCCATAGTCTTGGTCTGTCCAAAAGAGCAAGTCTCCTGTTGAGGAACCGTCTCCACCGCCTCCACCGCCATCGGTTCCAGCATCACTGCAATCTACCCCATAGCCTTCGACTATCACATCTACAGAGCCATTGGCATCTAAATTGGCCTCCAGAATAAACTCTACACCGTTAATTGAAATGGTACAGGTGTTGGGCGGAAGGTCTCCAAGATTATGTGCAAAAAGGGTGACATAATTAAAGCCGTTGAAACCAAAATCATAATCTACTGTAATAGGATTGCTCGGTCCGTCTAGAACTTGTTGATTAACAATGGTGTTTCCATTGGCTATGATTGATACAATGTCTCCGTCAATCTGACCATGATCCCAAACTTGAATAGTCGTGATTCGACTAGATATTTCGATGCAACCTAAATAGTTATTTGGTCTTCCAGAGGTGCTTGTTGGTATTATAGAAGTTTCATTCACGGATACTTGCTCTGGTTCTGGATCCGGATCTTCTTCCTCTTCACAGGATACTAGAAAGAGGGATAAGAATAATAATACGGGTAATAAGTAGTTAATTTTAAACATAAGAATTTTGGTTTATTAGTTTGGTATAAAGCTAGGTTTTGATGACTCTGAATGAAATACCCATTAGCGGGTAATTCAATAGAGAAAAATTGGAATAGGAAGCTTTCGTTTTCAGAATGCTCCCTATCTTCATGGTCTATAAGAATCCAATTCCGAATCCAAAATTGAAAACTGGGAGTCCAGATTTTCCTAAGACACTAATATCTTCTATAGGTTCTGTCGTGGTTCCGATTCCTTCCGTGCTTGTAATTACTAATTCAGAAGGAAGTTTTCCAAAACCATAACCTACTTCTATTCTAAAGTAAAACGTGCGCCCTAGTTTTGCCCCTAATTTTACATTGAACGTTCCAAATTTGAGAGAGGTTTCTCCTGGTCCGAATGTTCCATTGTCAAAATCAACATCGTTAACGTCTGCGCTTGTATTGAACTTGAAGTAGCTAATAGCTCCGTATAATCCTTTTCCTGTATCGTTGAGGTATACATTGGATCCAATTTCAAAGTTTCTCAACTTGAGTGATAAATCCTCATTAGAATATCCAATAGGTAAGTAGTCAAGTGCGAACGCTACTCGTTGGTCCAATAATGGTGTGACGTACTCTAAATTAATGCTGTATACTGAAGGTAGGCCAACTTTTAGCCCTATTCTAAGGGGTTTATTGCTTTCTTCGTATCCAGCGTTTCCATTCGTGACTGAAGGAGCGATGTCTTGAGCGTTGATTTGTTTCTGTATCCCTAATAGCACAAATGCTATTAGGAAGTAGATAATCATCTTGGTCGGTTTCATACTAGATTGAATTATTTGATACGTGCTTGAAATTCTGAAACAACATCAGAATAACTCCTTAATACTCGATCCCATTCTTTAAAAAGTTCGTCGCTCTTAACGCTTACTAGGGGTAAACCGGAAGCTTCACTAACTAACTTGATTTTGTATACCAGAGGGTCAGAAGAGGACTCCTTGATGATTATTCTCGTGCGAACTGTATTTTGACGAAAGGTTTTTAAGGACCATGCAGTTCGAAGATATCCTGTTTCTTTATCGGTCATTTCAATAACATCGATATAAGAAAGAACAATTTGATTAATGAGTTTCCAGGCTCTGTCTTTTTCCATTTTATCTACCTTTACCTCAATATCTACGTTGGCTATATCTGTTTGGATAGAAGCGTCGTACGCGTCGTCACGCTGCATCTCAATATAATAGGTCTTTGGTGGTTTTGTCATTTTCTTTTTATTGCAAAACTCAATACGTTCCGTAAGAAAACCTACTTTCCTTGCAATAACTGTAACGCAGTCGTCACTTGGTACCGTGACAACGGCAGAACCTTTTCCTATTAATTTTCCATTGATGTAGATTTCTGCATCTCCTTCTGAGGTGCCTAATTCCACTTTCTTTTTCCCAAAATCTTCAAGGGAGTTGCTGGCACTTGCCAGTGGGGAAGCCATTATGATAACGACTAAATACAATACTAGTTTTTTCATTTTAATTTGAATTAATTTAGTTATGGAGTAAAAGTATGGGAAGGAATGCCTGTGTGAAATACCCGCTAGAGGGTATATTTATTTGAGAGTTGAGAATTGGTATATTGATAGGCTAATTTCTGAAGTTGACCTGCGCCAGCCAGTTTCAGTTTTTTTATAATTTTCTTTCTATGCGTGCTCACTGTAGCTTCACTTATGGACAGAAGATCGGCAATTTCTCTTGATGTGAACCCCAGTCCAACTAACCGAAAAACTTCATTTTCTCTATGGGTAAGTCTGTCAAGATTTGGTTCCTGTTTTTTTATCAGAAATATGAGGTAAATAGCTTTTTCAATAAGCGCTCTGTCTTGTGAAATATGCTTTACAGCATCAAATAAGGTTAAGGTGTCTTCAAGGTTTAAAGAATGCTCTTGTTCCCGCGCTTGATGAATGACATCTAAGATTTTTTTAAGTGAACTCATACCCCAAAACTAAGTGAGGTTTGAGTATTGTAAAATACCCTATGAAGGGGATATTTATTTTAAAGAGATCAGATCTCCTGAGACATCAAGCCCTAAAGTAATTTGCGCTCCACTATATCCTGGAATTAGAAATTCTCCTTTTTTACTAAATGTACCTTGAGCATAAATGCGAACATCATTTAAATAAGTGCTCAACGTAAGATCAAGACTATTGTAGCTGCGGCCTAGTGTTTTTCCTTCAACTTCACGCGTAACATTTCTGAAATCTCCTAGTACATTTCTATGAGTAAAATCAAGAGATAATGATACCTGAATTTCGTTACCGTTGGCAGAATCTGGAAAAGTAAATGGGCGGACATAGCCACCAAATCGCAAAGCAATAGGAGAGGCGTCTATTTCTTCTTCGTTTAGAACATAGATGTTATCTGAAACTCGAAAACTTGATTGAAAGCCAACATATTGATTGTATTGTCCCGTAATATGAAGTGTAAAGGCGTGTCCACCAATATTTGGGTTTATCAGGGTGTTACCAAATTGAGCTAGGGTGTTTATAGTGACCTTTTGCTTAGCGTTTAATGAATAGAACAAATCAATCGTCAATTTGTCTGATTTCATGTTAAGCCCTATACTACCTGTAGGAGCTGCGTTCTCTTCGATGTCTTCTGAAGCGGTTACCAGTCCAAGAATATTCCCAGCTCCATACAGCGAAATTTCGTCGATCATTAAATATTTCTGAATAGGAGTTTTGTCTTGTGAAACTCTATTTCCATCAGTGGCTATATTCATAAATTGTGTAGTGCCTACTTCGGTAGATATGATGTTTCTTGTACTAGCGACTTTGCCTTGACTAAAAGATGACATTGCGATAAGCATAATACTCATCAACGAAATTACTTTGGATACATTTTTCATGGTTGCATTTTAGAGAATAAATGTACCATGTGGATGGTGAGCAGACCATACCCAATAGAGGGTATATTTAGAAGTCGTATTTCTTTTCTAATGCATAGCGTAACAACTCTCCTTTACCCGAAAGTCCTAATTTTCGGATCATATTTTTACGGTGTTTCTCTACGGTTGAAACAGCGGTAAAACGGAGATTGGCAATTTCACTTGTGGTTTTCCCCTGCCCAATTAAACGAAGTATTTCACGCTCGCTTTTCGAAAGTAAAGGTTTCTCTTTCCCTTTTTCTGAAGCCAGAGAGATACTGGTTAGGTCGATAGTAGCATCGAAATAGGGTGTGCCGGCTGCTACACTTTTAATGGCTGCGAGTACTTCTTCCAATGGGGAGTTTTTCAGCAAATAGCCATCTGCGCCTGCTTTGAGCATGCGCTGTACAGCTTCTTCTTGATCGAACATACTAAATGCGATAACTTTAATGTGAGGAAATTCTTTTTTAATGATTGTGGTCGCTGAAATTCCATCCTTTTTAGGCATTTTAATGTCTGTTAACACCACCTTAGGTTGTTTTCTTCTCACCACGGATAAGAGTTCTTCGCCATCATTTGCTGTGCCTATAATGGAGATGTCTTCCTCATATTTCAGCAATAGGGAAATTCCGTCTACAAGTGATTGATGGTCTTCTGCAATTGCAACTGTTATCATAATGGAATGTCAATTAAAATGTTTGTGCCCCTTCCAGGTGTAGAGTCAACTTCTAGGGAACCTTCAAGATGTTCAATACGTTTTTCAATGCTTGATAGTCCCATTCCATCGTTAATACTTTGAAGCCGTGTGTTAAACCCTCGACCGTTATCTTCTATAATGATTGCTATGGTGTCTTCGTGTTGGGTTATCGAAATATTGGCTTCGCTGGCTTGGGCATGCTTGATAATGTTAGTCACTAACTCTTGAATGATTCTAAATATGGAAATTTCTAGTGAACCTTCTAATTTCTCGGTAAGACCAAAATCTTGAACCTCAATTTGCAATCCATCTGTAGTGGAAGCATTTTTTGCTAATTTCTCTACAGCAGGAAGCAATCCTTTTTTGGCGATGACACCACTATTTTTTAGATGTGCCATTGAACGCACTTCGGTATATGCCTGATCTAAAAGGTCGCCAGTTTTTACAAAAAGCTCTTCCATGGTGTTTATTTTCTCTTTGTTGTTGGAAAGATGATCAAATTGCAGTTTGGCTGCTGCTAAGGTGGCTCCTACGCTGTCATGAAGGTCGCTAGCTAGACGTTGGCGTTCTT
>JAHZIZ010000164.1 GCA_022601215.1 Bacteroidota bacterium | reverse complement strand
GCATTATTTTTCATCGCTTCAAATAACTTGATGAGGTCAGCTTCCTTGCTAATGTTTAAGCGCTGTTCTTTAATGATTTTTTTCGCATCCGCTTCTTTTCCCTTGAAAGTCTTTATAATTTTCTTTTTAGATGATGGAAGTTCTGTGTAATTTCCTTCTCCATCCATGGTATAAAAAGCCTCCTTGTCCTTGTATTGAGCCGGAGCATCTCTTGTAAGAGACGTGGTAGCTTGCACTTTTTCGTAATACTTTTTCCCGTGTTTTTTATAGAGACTGTTTTTGTCACCTGCGACTAAAACTTCATAGTATTGATTGTCCGAACCTAAAGTGAATAGGCGCTGGCCCATCTTTATTTTATAATCTACAGACTTAATGATAACCTGAGCTTTGGCATCATTTACATCCATCGTCATCTTACCTTTAAAAAGATTATTATACACATTGTATTGTAGTGCCACTCGTGGGACTACCACTTTGTCATTTTTAATGATGGAACCATACTGATAGTTAGGTTGCAGGTAAGGCGAACCAATCACCTCGGAAGAAGTGTCAATATTTTCAGCAGCGCCACTAACTACATAAACAGAGCTCATTCTTGTGTAATTTGAGTTGGATGTAACTTCAGCAGTATCGATGTTTTGCGATATGGCAGGAAGAGCAAACATCATGCAAGAAATAATAAGAACGATTTTTTTCATAAGTGTAGCTATTTATTAGTTAATGTCTACAGGGTATTACTATAGCGTGTCGTAATACTTTAATAATTTTATTAAGGCAAACTCTTTATTGACGTTTAATCTGTTTTCGTTTGCATAGCTCTTCATCTGCTTCTTTTTGTCTTTGAATAACCCTAATTTTCCATTCCTAGACTTTGGCAATTCTTGAAGAGATCCATCTTCTTTATTTAGTAAGAAATAAGATTCTTTTTCTTTATACATGGCAGGAATACCTCGAGTTACACCTGTCATCGATTCTGCTCCGTCTACATATTCCTTATAAGTTTTTTTGTACAAGTCAAATTTCTCACCTTCATGTAAAGCCAAAAAATAGCCAGCAGGAACATCATTCTTTGAAATAGAATAGATATAGGTTTTATTTAAGATCTTTACGTATACGGCTGTGTTTTTACTTAACACTCTACCCGTACGGTTGTGATCGTCTAATCTATTTTTAATTTCCATTTCATCACGCAGTGCATTGTATCTAATGGCAACATTATTGCGCACTATTTTTCCATCGATTAATATATTTCCTAGAACAAATTCTTCATTCTCATAAGGAGAACCCGAAATCCTTTCAACAGTTGGATAAGCCCTAATTGGGGAGTTAGTGATGTATTGAGCACTAGATTGGTCGTCTGGTGCGTTTTGAGCGGTAAGATTTGTAGATGTTAGTAGGGCAACAAATGCGGCAAGGGCCAAAACTTTTTTCATAGCGTAAATAAAATATTTTAGATTAATGGGATAAAATTATCGGTAAAATTAATTACCTCAAACAAAACGTCATCGTGTTTTGTAAATGACGATACTCCTTGGGTTAAAAGCCTTTAAAACAAGGAGCTGCGAATATAAAAAATATACGTTCTCTAGATGTTAAAAAAACAGCAAAAATTGGATTCTATTAGAAAAAATAGAGAATTTTATACACTTTATTGAGGTTTTATCAATTTCAATGCCAAAGATATTTCCGTCACAGGAAGCTTACAGGTATTGTTTACGCAAACATAAATAAGAGTTTTGTCCTTTGAGTAACGACCTTCTAGAAGTGGTGCTGTTCCTTCGGTAGTACTACCAGCTACCAAAATATTTGGAAGGTATTGTTGATGGATGCTCCTTGTTTTTTCTTGGGCGTCTGTTCCAACGATGACAACCTCATAAAACTGTGATTGATAATTAAAAAGTAAGTCTATCCAATTTGAAAACCCACTGGGGTATTGTTCTACTTCGGATAGTACATTTTTAAGCATTTGTTGTGCTGTTGTAGCGTACTGCTTTTCATCAAAGTGATGCGATAAAATAAATAAATTTTTCGCCATCATTGAATTCGAAGCGGGTATAACATTGTCTCGATATTCAAAGTTCCTAGAAATAATCTCTTCATCTTCGTTTGATGTGAAATAAAACATACTTTTTTCATTATCAAAGAAATGTTCAAATGAATAGTCTGCTAGTTCCTTAGCCTGCATTATCCATTGGGGATCTAACGTAACTTCATAAAGGGAAATAAAGGCGTCAATTACTGCAGAATAGTCCTCCAAGTATCCATTAATTGTACTAACGCCATCTTTATAATTGTGGTAGAGCGCGCCATCTTCTCTTCTTTGTTTTTCTGAAATAAAACGAGCGTTTTTTAAGGCCGCATCGAGATAGGCTTCATCTTGAAACGCCTTGTAGGCATCCACATATCCTTTGAGCATTAATCCGTTCCAAGATGTAAGAGTTTTGTCGTCAAGTCGTGGTTTTTGTCTCAAATTTCGATACGCAAGAAGATTTTTTTTCCATTTCTTTTTCTTTTTTAAAAGGGTGTCAATGGAAATTGAAAACTCTTGACTGATTGCTTTATCGCTTTGATCCCGGATTAGAACATAAGCATTTTCTTCTTCCCATTTACCAAATTCATTTACATTGTAATACGCCTTAAAAAGGCCGAAATCCGGACCGAGTTGTTCCTTGAGTTCTTCTTCTTTATAAATATAATAAGCTCCTTCTTCCAATGCTCCAAATTCGTTTTCACTGTCCGCATCTAGTGAGGAGTAAAAAGCCCCTTCATTATTTGTCATTTCACGAGCAACATAGGTAAGCGTTTCAGTGACGATCTCCTTGTACAAAGGGTTCTTGGAAATGAGATATGCGTTGCTATATAGGCTGACCAATTGCGCATTGTCATATAGCATTTTTTCAAAATGAGGGATATGCCATTTTTCATCGGTACTGTATCTAGAAAAACCTCCCCCAATATGGTCGTAAACGCCTCCAAAGGCCATTTGCTCTAAGGTGAGTGTTAATTGTTGAAGAAGTGCAGGGTTGTTTTCAGCAACTGCCAGCCTCATTAATAATGCTATATTATTAGGCATCATAAATTTTGGGGCACCCCTAAAACCACCAAATCGGGTGTCAAAACTAGTGCTCCACTTTTCAATAAAACGGTTGGTTTCATATTGAGAGAAGTCAACAGGATTGGTGTTAAGGGTAATTAGATCCATGCTCTTTATTCCATCCGTAAGGCGGGTAGCATACGATTCTAATTTTTCCGGTTCTTTTTGATATAGCTCTTGTATCTGATCAATTGCTTGGATCCAATCTTCTTTTTGGAAATAGGTGCCTCCCCAAACGGGTCTTCCATCAGGTAAGGTGATTACATTTAAGGGCCAGCCTGCATTGCCGGTCATAAGTTGCACGGCATTGATGTATACTTGGTCTACGT
>JAHZIZ010000163.1 GCA_022601215.1 Bacteroidota bacterium | reverse complement strand
AGTGATTTCTCTAAACGATTCTATTTGTTAGGTGATAACCCCGCCGAAATCACCTCGTTTTTTACTAACGAACTCGTCCATTTCTTCGAGAGCAATCCATACTATCATGTAGAGTCTAACGGGACCTGCTTGCTCATATTTAGTAAAGAACGTTTGGCAGGTGTAAAGGAAATAAAAGCCCTTTACGATTTTGGAAAACGACTGCGAATGGTGGTCACGGGCTTATACGTTCTAGAACAAGAGGAAATAGTAAAACACATTTAAGTTTACTTAAAATTGCCTTAAGCCTAGCTGCGGTTGTCTTGTGATTTCGTATTTTGCGCATCTATGAAAATATACCCAATTGAAGCTGGTAATTTTAAGTTAGATGGGGGAGCTATGTTTGGCGTAGTGCCGAAACCTTTATGGGCTCGAACCAATCCTCCAGATAGTTATAATATGATTGATATTGCTGCGAGATGTTTACTCATAGAAAATGGCGACAGGCTCACCCTTATCGATACTGGAATGGGAAATAAGCAAAGCGATAAATTCTTTGGATACTATTTTCCCTGGGGTGATTATAATATGGATGATTCCTTAAAAAAGCACGGGTTTCACAAGGATGATATTACGGATGTTTTTATGACCCACCTTCACTTTGATCATTGCGGAGGTAGCGTCCAATGGAATAAAGACCGAACGGGTTACGAACCCGCTTTTAAGCATGCGAAATTTTGGAGCAATCAACGGCATTGGCATTGGGCTACGGAACCAAATAGAAGAGAAAAAGCATCTTTTTTGAAAGAAAATATTCTTCCCATGGAAGAAAGTGGACAGTTACACTTTGTGGCGGACCCAATTTCAGACTTTACTGAGGCCAACGAATTGGATTTCGGCATCTTCTTTGCAGATGGACATACTGAAAAGCAAATGATACCACATATTACTTATCAAGATAAGACCCTAGTTTTTATGGCAGACCTATTGCCTACTGCTGGACATTTACCATTACCGTTTGTCATGGGATATGACACTCGTCCATTACTAACCTTGCCTGAAAAAGAAAAATTTTTAAATGCAGCCGCGGACCATAAGTATTATTTATTTTTGGAACATGATGCGCATAATGAGATCATTACCGTAAAACATACTGACAAAGGCGTGCGTCTTGATGAGCGTTTTACCTTTAACGAATTATTTAATTAAATCTATATCATGAATTTATTGAAATCTTCTCTAGTAGCCCTTGCTGGTGCTGCTGTTTTATCCAGTTGTGGAGGCGGAGTTGCTCCTATTGTTTCAACTCCTGTTGAAAACATTGATACCCTTCCTTTAAAAGCCACACCTCTTAATGACGATGAACTAAAATCTTGGGGGGCTGCAGATCTTCTTACTGATACTATTCCAGGAATGAGTGTGGACAAAGCATACACTGAAATCATAAAAGGCAAAAAAGGTGCCACTGTTATTGTCGCGGTAATTGATAGTGGTGTAGACATTGAACACGAAGATCTTAAAAATGTTATTTGGACCAATACGGGTGAAGTTCCTGGAAACGGAAAAGATGATGACAATAATGGATACATAGACGATGTACATGGATGGAATTTTCTTGGTAATATTATTGCCGAAAACATGGAATATGTCCGTTACATGAAAAAATATGGTTCTCAATTTGAAGGTAAAACAGAGGCGACTATTCCTGCTTCAGATAGAGCCAATTTTCAGATATATGAGAAAGCCAAGGCAGAGTATAGTAAAGATTTTGCAGAAGCAAATGGTGTGGTAGACCGTTATGAACAACTTCTTAGTCAGTTGGAGCCAGCACATGCTGCCATAGCAAAAAAATTAGGGAAAGAAGATTATACGCAGGCCGAATTAGCCGCCATAAAAAACCCTACTGAAGCCGAGCAACAACAAATAGGAATGTTAACTCAAATGTTAGGGTTTGGTGAAAGTGTTCCTAGTGTGATGAAACAATTAAATGGCGGAATTGACTACTATAAAAACAGACTTAACACTCATTTTAATTTAGAAGCCGATTTTAGATCCGTCTTGGGCGAGAACCCTGATAATATGGACAAAACAAACTACGGAAATGCAGATGTTGATGGTCCAGATGCAAAAGAAGAAGATGCTATGCACGGGACTCACGTTGCTGGTATTATCGCTGCGCAAAGAAATAATAATATTGGAATAAATGGTGTTGCGAATAACGTAAAAATTATGCCTGTTCGCGCTGTCCCTGATGGAGATGAATACGACAAAGATATTGCGTTGGCGATACGTTATGCTGTAGATAATGGAGCTAAAGTAATTAATACTAGCTTTGGAAAATACTATTCACCTCACCCAGAATGGGTTTGGGATGCTATAAAGTATGCAAGTGATAAAGACGTATTAATTGTAAATGCCGCAGGGAACGAAGGGTTCAATTTAGATGGTATTCAGGTTTATCCTAATGACCAAGAATTGACGGGTAAAGAAGTTGGAAACACTTTTATAACAATTGGTGCTTTAAATCACGATTACGGAAGTGAAATGGTGGCAAACTTTTCAAACTTCGGAAAATCAAGCGTAGATGTTTTCGCGCCAGGAGTAAAGATTTATTCAACGACTCCGCTTGACACCTATGAATATCTGCAAGGAACTTCTATGGCCGCTCCTGCTGTAGCTGGTGTTGCTGCCGTTATTCGATCACAATACCCAAGCCTTTCAGCAAAACAAGTAAAAGAAATATTAATGAACAGCGGTCTTACTTCAAAAACACCCGTTGTGCTAGGAGGAGATACAAGCAATAAAGATAACTTTGGCAATGTTTCAAAATCTGGTAACATGGTCAACTTATACAATGCACTGATCATGGCTAGTAAAATGGCTCGATAATATAATAAGCTATGAAATTACAATTCAACCTCATTTGGGCCGCATTGTGTATTACGATGATACATGCCCAAAACAATACTCAGTATTGGCAACAAAAAGTAGATTATACCATGGAAATCGACATGGAAGTAAATAACTGGCAATACGAAGGAAAACAGGAAATAATTTATACCAACAACTCACCGGATGTATTAGATCGTGTGTTTTATCACTTATATTTTAATGCATTTCAGCCTGGTAGCGAAATGGACGTAAGGTCTAGAACCATTGCAGATCCAGATGGTCGTGTTGGCGATCGTATCTCTCAGCTAGCTTCCAACGAGATTGGCTATATAAAACCAACGTCCTTAACTCAAGATGGTAAAAAGGTTACCTATGAAGTCGCTGGAACCGTCTTAGAAGTGAATTTGGCTAAACCAATTAATCCAGGAGAGAGCACAACCCTTTCTATGAAGTGGGATGCTCAGGTTCCTGTGCAAATTAGAAGAAGTGGACGCAACAATAAAGAAGGTGTGGCATTATCTATGACGCAATGGTACCCTAAGCTAGCCGAATATGACTTTCAAGGTTGGCATGCCGATCCGTACATAGGTCGAGAATTTCACAGTGTGTGGGGAGATTTTAATGTGAGTATTGCTATTGATAAAGAATATACCATTGGTGGAACAGGATACCTACAGGGAGAACCTAAGAAAAAGCGTGGTAAAAAAACATGGGTGTTTGATGCACCAAATGTACATGACTTTACCTGGGCTGCAGATCCAGATTATATTCATGACACCTACGCAGGTCCTAATGGAGTCGTTTTAAATTTTTACTATAAAAACAATCCAGAAATTATAGAAAATTGGAAGAATTTACAGCCTAAGACCGCTGCATTAATGGAGTATTTTAATACTCATATTGGAGAATATCCTTACAAGCAATATTCGGTGATTCAAGGTGGTGATGGAGGAATGGAGTATGCTATGTGTACATTAATTACTGGAGAACGAAAGTTTGGTAGCCTAGTTGGTGTAACAGCGCACGAATTGGCACATACTTGGTTTCAGTTTTTATTAGCAACAAATGAAGGGAAGCACGAATGGATGGACGAGGGCTTTACCTCCTATATTTCGGCCTTTGCGGAAAATGAAGTGCTAGAAGAAAACAACCCTAATCCTGTTTCTGGATCATATCGTGGCTATAACTTCCTTGCGAAAAGTGGAAAGGAACAACCGGCAACTACGCATGCCGACCGTTATGCTAGCAATCGTTCTTATGGTATTACAGCATATAGTAAGGGAGCTGTTTTTATGGCTCAATTAGGATACGTAATTGGGAAGGATAATCTCGATAAAACCCTGAAACAATATTTCAAGGAATGGGCCTTTAAACACCCAACTCCAAATGATTTTATTCGTGTAGCCGAAAAAGTATCTGGAATGGAGCTGGACTGGTATCTAATGGACTTTATGCAAACTACCAACACCATTGACTATGGCATTAAAGAAGTTACAGAAACTTCAACAGGAAGCACTAAGGTTAGCTTAGAGCGTGTAGGGCTTATGCCAATGCCTATTGATCTTTATGTCCAGTTTGAAGATGGAAGCCAAGCTTCCTATTACATACCCCTTCAGATGACACGAGGAGAAAAATCGAACCCTACACCTGAGATTAAACGAACGGTGTTAAAAGATTGGGCGTGGGCCTACCCTACGTACGAATTTGAGATTCCAGCAGGAAAAAAAGTGAAAACGTTGATGATTGATCCATCGAAATTAATGGCCGACATCATTTCAGAAAATAACAGCTTCGGGATAGAATAGTTTTTCTAAAAAACCCAAAGTCAATAACAAACCTCAGAATCTATTATAGGTGCTGAGGTTTTTGTTTTTATATCTTTACCTTGTGAATAAAACATTTCCGCAGCACGAAAAATTAAAATCCCGCAAGGTCATAGAACAGCTATTTTCCGAAGGAAAATCGATTAAAAAATTTCCTGTAAAAATCCTCTTCCTTCCTATGGAAGCGAATGAAACACATCAAGCCGCTTTCGCCGTACCAAAGCGAAATTTTAAGCTCGCAGTTACTCGAAATAAAATCAAAAGACAACTAAGAGAGGCATATCGTCTTAACAAACATGTGTTAACTGATGTTAATGGGGAGAAATTTGCCCTTCTAATTTTATACATTGGTAAAGACAATCCAGAGTTCGACAAATTAAACGCATCCCTCCAGGTCCTACTCAATAAAATATCCTAAACGGAAAAACAAAAATTAACAGTTGCTCAGTGCACAAAACCCATAAAGCTTATTATCTTTTGGGTTCATAATTCCAAAACAGATGAAAAAAAGAATCATAGTACCTATTTTAGCCCTGGGTATCCTTATTTCGGCCGCTAGCT
>JAHZIZ010000162.1 GCA_022601215.1 Bacteroidota bacterium | reverse complement strand
ATAATAGGGTCACTCACTTTCATCATGGTTGCTTTCATATGTAATGAGAACAAAACTCCTTGATTTTTGGCATCTGCAACTTGTTCTGAAAGAAAAGCTAGTAGCGCTTTTTTACTCATGTAAGTTCCATCAATGATTTCACCTGCAAGCACGGGAACGTTATCTTTCAACACCGTTTCACCTTCGGAACTATCAAGTATTATCTTTACATTTCCGGCATTCTGTATCGTAACGGATTGCTCATTATTTCTAAAATCTCCACTGGTCATAGTGGCAACGTGGGTGTTAGAATCTGAACTCCATGCTCCCATACGGTGTGGGTTTTTCTTAGCATAGTTCTTTACAGCCTTGGGAGCACGACGGTCACTGTTTCCTTCGCGCAACACAGGATTAACAGCGCTACCTTTAATTTTATCATAGGTAGCCTTAATGGCCTTTTCATCATCATTTTGAGGCTCATCTGGGTAGTTAGGAAGTTCAAAACCTTTGGCTTGTAATTCAGAAATTGCTGCCGTTAACTGTGGTATTGAAGCACTAATATTTGGAAGCTTTATGATGTTAGCCTCGGGTTGTTTTGCTAGTTCACCTAATTCTGCTAGGGCATCATTTACGCGTTGCTCCTCCTTTAAAAATTCAGGAAAATTTGCAAGGATACGTCCAGCTAATGATATGTCTCTAGTTTCGATAGCAATTCCAGAAGTTTCAGTGAATGCTTTTACAATGGGAAGTAAGGAGTGTGTAGCCAAAGCCGGTGCTTCATCGGTTTTGGTGTAAATGATCTTTGCAACTTTTGTCATTTGTTTTACAATTTTATTAGGTGATGTAGACTAAATAGTATGCGTCATTGCGCAAGGTTTGCAAAGATAAGAAATTGAATAGGGCTTTGAAAGCGTAGGAGTCGTCAAAAACAAGAAAAGCCATATAATCGTATTGCTACAATCACATGGCTTCTTGTGAAGTATATCGTTACCGACCAACTTTTACAAGTTTAAGCGAGTTTATTAAACCCTCGCAGTCGTGATTTACTTCAACATGAATAGTTGTTTTCGAATCTATTGATAATAACCAATCTATGTTTCTCAACTTCTATTCATCACTTTCTGTCTTCTATTAGTTTCGGCACGTAAACCTAGACTAAGTCATACAAATTCAGAAAGTATAATAAAGAACGTTACTTTATATCTTCGCGAGTTACCCCGTTTTGATAGTACTAAAGTAATAGAAGACTCCTAATTTACAAATTTTGTAACCTATTAGTAGTTAACAACTTATAAACTTGGGTTATTAACAATTGTCAATAAAAAAGGCGACCCTAGTGAGAGTCGCCTTTTTGGTATCTTCTTGAGGAAGAAAAGCTTACATACGCTTCTCTTTAATTCTGGCTTTTTTACCAGTAAGACCTCTGAAGTAGTAAATACGTTTTCTACGTACACTACCTTTTTTATTGATTTCAATTTTCTGTAATGCTGGTAAGTTAATTGGGAAGATACGCTCTACTCCAACAGTACCAGACATTTTTCTAATGGTAAAAGTCTGAGTTAATCCAGTTCCTTTTACCTGAATCACAACTCCTCTAAAGAACTGTGTTCTTGTTTTTTCCCCTTCACGGATTTCGTAGTACACAGTAATTGTGTCTCCAGCTCCAAATTCAGGAAATTCATTTTTAGTTACAAATTCGTCTTGAACAAACTTTACTAACGCTTCCATCTGTTATTGTTTTGATATTGTTATGTTCGCAGCAACATTCACGACTATCGCTAGAGGTTGGTGCAAATCGACTGCAAAAATAGTGGTTTTTAACTATTTGGCAAGACTTTGAGGGAATAATTGTTTGAATTTCTTTGGAAAGGGAGCAACAACTTCAATTTGGGTTCCAGTAACGGGATGTAGGAAGCCTAATGAGCGGGCGTGAAGATATAACCCTTTGCCTTTTAATATTAATCCAGGCGTCCCGTATTGGGCATCTCCGAAGATAGGATTTCCTATTTCTGCAAGGTGTTTGCGAAGTTGGTGTCTTCTTCCACTTTCTGGTTGAAGTTGAACAAGATGTAAATTTTTATATTTTGGTGAAGCCTGACGTTCTATGGTGATGTATTTGGAGACTGAAGCCTTGCCATCGATGGCGGAAGAAATCACCCCTTCCGGTTTCATGTTACCAATGGTTACTGCGAAATAAATTTTTTCAATCTTTCTCGTTTCAAATAATTTGTTCAAAGCTATTACAGCTGTTGCTGTTTTTCCAATTAATAGTGCTCCTGTGGTTGGATAGTCTAATCTATGTATAGGCTCTGGTCTTAGTAGAACATCCCGTTGTTCGCTTTTCGAAAGGTTAACGGGAAGCGCATTCTCTATTGTGAATTTTTTGTTGCCACTCACTAATACTCCAGCCGGTTTGTTAATAACGGCAAGGTGCTCATCTTCATACAGCACGTCCAAAGGAATATCGATACTAGGTTTTTTGGATGCTTGATCCTGGTATAGGCTAATTGTTTCTCCACCTCGAATCCAATCCCCAGTAAAACCTTGGTTTTCATTGATGTAAATTAAGCCTTTTTTTATGGCATTTTTCACACCTTTTTTAGAAGGAATGCTTCCAAAAATAGTCGCGGCATAGTCCTGAAGTCGTTGTTGTACGAAAAGAGAAGGGACCTTGTGCGTTTCTATTTTTAAGAAGTTAGGCTTCATTATTTTTGATGGCTCCTTTTGTTGCTTTTTGGAAAGTAAGAACCTTCTTTTTAAATGAAAATTGGACTTCTGTATAGTCACCTTTTTGAATCTTGGTCAACTCATCTTTCCCTACTTCGAAACTGATGTCTGTCATATATCGACGAGAAACATTAGAGTATTCACTCTTCATTTCTTGGGTATCGCTTTTTAGTTCGAAATCTTGTTTTCCTCCTTTAAAGTGTAGTGTGCCTCCTTTATGGGTTTTCACTCCTATTTTACTTAGCAAGGTCGCTTCTAGAAAGAAAAAACCATTTAATTCTAATACTCCTACAAATATTTGACCATCTTCAGATTGGGCCAATAAATCTCCTGGGGTATTTTCTATAAGGTTCTCCGTGTAGGTGTCATTGTGCAGCAATTGAGAGGCACTTTTGCCTTCCATTGATGTAAATAGCTTGCTTATTTTTTTAAACATAATAGTGGTGTCGAATTATTCTTCAAGCAGATCGGGTCTGCGTTCTTCGGTTCTTTTTAAGGCTTCGGTTTCCCTCCAAGACTCTATGTTTGCGGCATGGCCGCTTAACAAGACCTCTGGGACTTTCCAGCCTTTATAGTCGGCAGGACGGGTATAAACTGGAGGGGCTAAAAGGCCATCTTGAAAACTATCAGTCAAGGCGCTAGTTTCATTATTTAATACCCCTGGAATAAGTCTAATAACCGCATCGCAAACAACGGCTGCAGCTAGTTCGCCTCCACTTAACACAAAATCTCCTATGGATATTTCACGAGTGATAAACTGGTCACGAACGCGCTGATCTACGCCTTTGTAGTGTCCGCATAGAATGATAATATTCTCTTTTAAGGAAAGTTCATTTGCTATTCCTTGATCAAGAGTTGTCCCATCTGGAGTCATATAGATCACTTCATCATAGGTACGCTCCTCCTTTAACTCAGAGATACATTTATCAATAGGCTCCACCATCATCACCATACCGGCTCCACCACCAAATTGGTAATCGTCTATCTGGTTGT
>JAHZIZ010000161.1 GCA_022601215.1 Bacteroidota bacterium | reverse complement strand
GATTATGATTGGGCTTCGAAATAGATCGAATAATCCTATTTGTGGAGAAGTTTGGTTTAATGAATTACGTCTTTCAGAACTAGAAAATAAAGGAGGGTGGGCCGCAGTAGCAAACCTAGATGCTAATTTGGCAGACTTCGCCAATGTAAGTGCAACGGGAGCGATTAGTACCATTGGATTTGGTTCTATTGAACAAGGCCCTAACCAAAGAAGTCTTGAAGATTCTAAACAGTATGATGTTGTCACCAATTTAAACCTTGGGCAATTATTGCCAAAGAAATGGGGGATTAATCTGCCTTTTAATTATGGGATTGGAGAAGAATTTATCACCCCTAATTTCGATCCCGAATTACAGGATATTGAGCTGCAAACGCGGATTGATAATGAGACTGATGAAGAGTTAAAAGATGCCTATTTAGAACAGGCGGTAGACTATACTAAGCGTCAAAGTTTGAATTTTATTGGGGTTCGAAAAAATAGAACAGGAGATAAAAAACCGATGCCATACGACGTTGAGAACCTTACGTTTTCGTACTCTTATAATCAGGTAGATCATAGAGATTTCGAAATTGAAGAGTCACTAGATCAGAATGTGCGGGTTGGAGCTACGTATGATTATAGCTTCCCAGCAAAATCGATCGAGCCTTTTAAAAAGAATGACTCTATTTTTAGAAGTAAGTATTGGCAGTTTTTAAAAGATCTCAATTTCAATCCATTGCCTTCAAATATTTCAGTAAGCTCGAATATTATTCGTCAGTATAACGAACAGAAGTTCCGTGAACTAAATTTATTGCCAGGTCAAATTGGAATTCCAACGCTTTACCAACGTAACTTCTTGTTCGATTGGCAATATGCGGTGAATTATAATCTAACCAAGTCCTTGCGTTTTAATTTCAACGCAGCAAATAATCGTATTGTAACCAATTACATCACCCCAACGGAGCAAGAAGATGGTAGCATTGATTATGAAACAGATAATACAGTGGGCGTTTGGGATGGTTTCTTCGACGTAGGAGACCCGAATCAGCATTTCCAATCATTACAATTAAATTATGACCTGCCAACGGCTAAGTTTCCATTCTTAAAATGGATACGAGCTACGTATAGCTATCAAGCAGATTACCAATGGCAAGATGGAAGTGACTTGTTTAGCAATGTTGTGATACCACAGGATGTGGGAGATCCCATTGTCTATAACCTTGGAAATTCAGTACAAAATGCGAGCACTCATAGAATTAATTCTACGTTCGACTTAAATAGTTTGTATCGCTATGTAGGCTTGACTAAAATTAAAAAGAGCAGCCGTAGAAATAGAGGAGGAAATGGTGCTGGAAGTGGTAATGAACGTGGAGGAAGAAATGGAGGAGGACCTGGTGAAAAAGGAGGTGACTCTAAAGGCGGTGAAAAGGAAGAATTAAAGACCAGTAAACAAGAACGTATTACCCAGGCGGGAGGAAAAGGAAATGAGCGAGGTGGTTCGACAGGGCGAGGTGGCTCAGGTGCTTCTTCAGGGTCTTCTTTGAGCGCTGGGGATAAAGCAGCAAATACTTTAATTGGTCTGGTTACAGCCATTAAGAAAGTGGGAATCAATTATCAAGAGAACAATGGTATTTTCCTTCCAGGATATACGCCTTCAATTGGATTTGCTGGTTCCCTTAAACCATCTACTGGATTCGTTTTTGGAAGTCAGGCAGAAATTCGAGACCTAGCAGCTCGCAAGGGATGGCTAACATTGTATCCTGAATTTAATGAGCAATATACCGAGGTAGAAAGTAAACAGTTAGATGCTCAGGTGAATATTGAGTTAATAAAAGACCTTAAAATTGACTTAAATGCTAACAGGGTGTACTCTGAAAATTATGCAGAAAACTATATTGTGGAAGATGGATTGTATCGTTCATTGACACCAAATACTTTTGGAAACTTCAATATTTCTACGGTTTTAATTAAAACGGCCTTTGGAACCAGTGATGAAAATGGAAGTGATGCTTTTAATGATTTCCGAAGTAACAGAAGTGTAGTAGCGGATAGATTGGCTAGAAAATTTGCGGCCAGTAATCCAGAATATACCTATACCATAGACGATGAAACTGGATTCCCAGTTGGTTTTGGTCCTACGAATCAGAATGTTCTTTTAACATCATTCCTATCTGCCTATAAGGGTAGTGACGCATCGAGTGAGAAGACGGGCTTATTTAGAGATGTGCCATTGCCAAATTGGGATATTAAGTATACAGGTTTAATGAATATTAAATGGTTTAAGAAAAACTTTAAACGATTCTCTATTCAGCATGGGTATCGTTCTTCCTATACTATTAATCAATTCCAAACCAATTTAGACTTCGACAGGAATGATCGCTTGGCAGTAGATCAAGCTGGAAACTTTAAGAACGATATTTTCTTGAGTAATGTTAATTTAACGGAACAGTTCTCACCACTGGTACGATTGGATTTCGAAATGCAAAATTCAGTTAAGATTCTAGCGGAGTTAAGAAAGGATAGAGCCTTGTCCTTGAGTTTTGCGAATAATTTGTTAACTGAAATTATTGGAAATGAAGTTGTCCTTGGATTGGGATATAGAATTAAAGACTTAAAAATTGGAACCAATTTTGGAGGTAAAAAGAAGATTATTACAAGTGACCTTAACTTTAAGTTAGATATGTCGGTTCGTGATAACAAAACTATTATTAGGTACTTAGATATTAACAACAATCAAACAACCGCAGGGCAAACCATTTATGGCTTGCAATTCTCGGCAGATTATGCGTTAAGTAAGAACTTAACAGCCTTATTCTATTATGATCATACATTCTCAGAATATGCTATATCTACGGCCTTCCCTCAAACGACTATTAGAAGCGGACTAACACTTCGATATAATTTTGGAAACTAAATAACAAACTCAAATAATTAGAATGCCATGAACATACCTTCAGACCTTAAGTATACCAAAGACCACGAATGGATTAGCATCGATGGAGATGTTGCGACGGTTGGGATTACCGATTTTGCCCAAGGAGAACTTGGAGATATAGTATACGTTGAAGTAGAAACCTTAGATGAAACAATGGATCGTGAAGAGGTTTTTGGAACGGTTGAAGCCGTTAAAACGGTCTCCGATCTTTTTATGCCACTTTCAGGTGAGATTATTGAATTCAATGACTCGCTTGAGTCAGAGCCAGAGAAAGTGAATAGTGATGCCTATGGAGAGGGATGGATGATTAAAATTAAACTTTCTAATCTTGATGAAGTAGCAGATTTGTTAGATGACGCAGGGTATAAAGAAATTATCGGAGCCTAAGATCCTAATCTGGATTGGAGTGGGCTACTCACTTATCATAACCACGTTATTTCTGCTACCTGCAAAGGAAGTCCCCGAAGTAAGGGTTCCTTTTGTGGATAAGATAGTACACTTAGTAATTTTTAGCGTGCTGACTTTTATTTGGCTGTGGTTTTGTGAATCAAAAAAATTACTAAAATATATTGCCAGAGTAGTACTTCTAATATTTGTCTATGGCATAATAATTGAGACATTACAAGAGTTGTTTTTTGAAACTCGAACGGCAGATGTTTGGGATGTACTAGCAAATACCATTGGAATTTTAATGGGCTTGGTAGTTTTTACG
>JAHZIZ010000160.1 GCA_022601215.1 Bacteroidota bacterium | reverse complement strand
GAATTCAAGGGAGCTCGAATTATATCATAGAGGGCTAAATCTGAGATATATCTTGGTAGGATATCAAAGAAGTACGTTCGATTATGAATTGCTTTTTTATGATAATATCACTACTTTATGCAAGAGTACGTTACCTGGGAAAAGGTGTATACCAGTACTTATGGAGAACCAAACGAGTTTGACTATGAAAACTTCCTTCAGTTTTTACCAGGAGGAGGCGATGGTAACTTTCAAAGTTCTCAAGATCCTAATGGAACAGTTATCTATGATATCTATTGGGATTACACGGGAATATTCAATATAGATGATGTGAATGGCGATTTCTATTCAAAATATTTAACACTAGATTATGACTACCTAGGCAATGAATATTTTATTATGGACGTTATTGATGATAGAACAGTAGAGTTGTTTCATGAGCCATCCGGTACTTTATACCGTTTTAGAGGAAAGGGATACATTGAATACAAATTGAACAACAAAAGAGGAAAGCTGCGCCTTTCGAAGGAGCAAATTAAGAAACAAACAGAGAAGATTAGTCTCTTTTAAAACATACAGAGTTCCCATTAAGAACTCGATACAACTTTTGGTTGGTTATTTAGTTGAAACCGCTAGTATTCATTCTTGAATATTGGCGGTTTCTTTTTCTATCCCTTAATGCACTGCGCTACTAAACAATTGAAATTATGGAAAAGGATACCGCGACTATGCGTACAACTCAGAGGGTGGCGTAGGCGAGTCCTTGAAATATTAGAAAATACTAATCGGATACTTCTTAGCGGTAAAAGTTCATTTCATCAACATATTTCCAAACATTATGAGGGAGCATTGGACGGATATTTTTACCTTCTTTAATCCCTTTTCTAATAAAGGTAGAGGAAAGCTCCATGATGGGAGCTGGAATTTTAGTGATTTTTTTGTGCCCTTCAAACTGGTGTTCCATCTTGCCTTGAGAAATTCTAGGATACACATAGAGGTGGTAACGATCCAAGATAACTTCGTAGTTCTTCCACTTATGAAAGCTTTTTAAGTTATCCTCTCCCATAATAAGACTAAAATTTTGGCCTGGATATTTCTCTTCCAGATGCGCCAAAGTATTAACTGTGTAATTGGGTTGAGGAAGATTAAATTCGATTTTGCTAGCTTTGATCTTTGGATAGTCTTCTAAGGCAATTTCAACCATTACCATGCGATGATTATTATCTAACAGGGTCTTTTTCTTTTTGTGAGGATTGTGAGGGGTAACTACCATCCAGACTTCGTCCAGGTCACTATATTCTACCATATAATTGGCTATGGTTAGATGCCCAACATGAATGGGATTAAAAGTTCCAAAATACAGTCCTATTTTTTTAACAGTACTCATTTATTCCTCTTCTTGGATCTTGGTTGGAATGTCTTTACTAATATGTGTAGCTACGAGGTCTTCCGCTTCTTTTAGGGCGATAGATAGATCGTCATTTTCAATAATGAAATCAAAACGAGGAGCTGTTGCCATTTCCACACTAGCTTTGGCAATGCGCATATTGATTTTTTCCTCGCTTTCGGTTTTGCGTTTTTTTAATCGGATTTTTAATTCTTCGACACTAGGAGGACGAACAAAAACTGCCAAGGTTTCCTCGGGGAATTTGCGTTTAATTCGTAATCCACCAACCACGTCAATATCAAAAATTACGTTTTTACCCATAGCCCAAATACGTTCCACTTCGGTTCGTAAGGTTCCGTAGAAATTATCTCGATAGACTTCCTCCCATTCTAAGAAATCATCGTTCTTCATATGTTTTTTGAATTGCGCTAAGCCCATAAAATAATAATCTACACCCTCTTTCTCATCTCCTCTCGGGTCGCGGGATGTGGCAGAAATCGAAAATTCTAAATTAAGTTCTTTTTGTTCCAGCAGATGGCGAACAATGGTTGTTTTGCCACTTCCTGAAGGTGCTGAAAATACAATTAATTTTCCTCCCTTCATTATAACACGTTTAAGGCTTGTTCTTTAATTTTTTCCAGCTCGTCTTTCATTTGTACCACGAGCTGTTGCATTGGAGCAAAGTTAGCTTTAGAGCCAATAGTATTGATTTCTCGTCCAATTTCTTGAGAGATAAAACCTAATTTTTTCCCGTTAGAATCAGAAGAAGATAATGACTCTTTAAAATAGTCTAAATGGTTTTTAAGACGTACCTTTTCTTCTGTGATATCGTATTTTTCTAAGTAATAAATAAGCTCCTGTTCGAAACGATTTTCATCCACTTGCTCTTTTAAATCTGAAACGGCCTTACGAAGGCGTTCTTTTACATTATCTATTCGCTGGGGATCAATTTCAATAACTTGATGTAAGAGACTCGAAATGTTTTCAATACGCTTTTCAAAATCTTCTCTTAAAGCTTGACCTTCATCAGATCTGTAAGTATTAATAGCTTTGAGAGCCGTTTTTACCGCCTCCAAAATGTTGTCAAACTCATCTTCATTTATTTCTTCTCGTTCGGTTTTAAGCGCATCCGGCATACGCACCGCCATTTTTAGTAATTCTGTTTTATCTCCATCACTTACTTTGGCCAGTTGGGCAATGTATTGATTTACAACCGTCTCATTAACCTGCGTATTGGTAGCCTCACCAGTTACCTCTACAAAAAGGTTGAAATCTACTTTGCCTCGAATTAGAGATTTTGCAATTCTATTTCGGATAAGCAATTCTTTTTCTCTGTAGGCTCCCGGAACTCGAGCGTTTAAGTCTAGATTTTTACT
>JAHZIZ010000001.1 GCA_022601215.1 Bacteroidota bacterium | reverse complement strand
GACCTATTGTTTCATTTTATGATATTATTACAACAGAAAGGGTTTCATTTAAGAGATGTTGAGAAGACATTGAAGTCGCGTCATAAATTTAATCAAAACGAGAAATAAAAAAAGCCCACTAATAATAAGTGGGCTTTTACATAATATTTAAAGTTATTTTAACCAGCCTTTTTTTATGCATTGACCCGAATAGACGACTAAAAAAATACCAATAATAACGATCATTGCTGGCATAATCATACTGGCTGCACCATATACTTCGGCAGCACCACTTAGAAATACATTATATATAAAGTGTGCAATGATTCCAAGTAATGATATCATTAGTACAGGTCTAGCTAGTTTCTTTCGAAGAACCAAAAGCAGCGATCCGAATGCACCAAACCAAACAGCTATTGCGAAAGCAGCAGTAGCCCATATAGGAATGTTGGCATACAGAGATTGTTCATTTTCTGGTAAGGCTAGGAGGGCTTCATCTGTCATTAGTTTTTGCCCTAAATAGGCAGCGGCTCCAGCCAAATTCCAAATTAAAGCGATAATGGCAATAATCCAAAATCCAACGGTTGGTTTATTAGTTGTTGTCATAATTTAATGGGTTAAAGGTTGTAGCTAAATATAGTAAATTTGAAATAAAGACTTATTTCCACCATACGACAAAGGCCTTTTCTAAAGGGTCGATATTGCTTTTAATCCATATCATTGGTGCGTGTTTATTGAGATGTCTGGCGTTCACTTCTATTAAGGCTTCATCATGAGGAAGCCATGCTACATTAAGGTGTGGCGTTTGTAACCATTCGTGTTTACGTGGAAGATAAAATTCATATGCTGTAAAAGGAGATTGTTTAAAATGTGATTGAGTCATCCAGTATCCTACTATACACTCACTATTTAAGGGATATACAGACATAACATCTGAGCTATATGGAACAAACAATTGCGCTAAAAAACAGCATTGTTGTACACATTTAGACGCATCGACATTTAATTTGGAGAGCAGGTTCATAGCTTCTTTACTAAATAATAGTGGAAATTGATGATCTCTGGTTTTTTCCATTTTACGAAAAAACATGTCTCTTCTGTTGGGTCCCATTGCCCTTTGAATAGGTTCTATAATGGAAGGGTCCAGGATATAAAACTTATAGGTGAGTTCTACGTGTAATAATTGCTGCGTGGTTTGATGTCTTAGAATAAAATCTAATTCTCCTAGTGTAATTTTATTTCTTCTTAGGGGAAGGTTATGCGTAACAACCTCATACGTAGTGTCGTAAGCTATTAATTGATGGAAGATATGCTCTACTTGATGTCCCAACCTTATATTGGTTGGAATGTCCTTAGGTGAAAACATACTAAGATCGACTGTTGGGAACTCAAATTGAGTTATTCCAAATTGTTCCTTAATCCAGAGTGGGCGAGATGCTAAAAATCCATGAATATGTTTCACATTTTAAAAATACAAAGAGACCTTAGAAAATAGACTATTTTTGAAAGATGTTTCAGAAAAGATTTTATTACCGCATTCAATTGCAATATTTAGGCTTCAGGTATCATGGTTGGCAAAAACAGCCTACTGTAAACACGGTAGAGCGCATGGTAGGTAGAACTTTAGCCTATATTCTCGAGCGTAAAAATTTTAAACTATTGGCAGCAGGAAGGACCGATGCTAAAGTTTCGGCCAATGAGACCTATGTAGAGTTGTTTTTAGACGACACTCCGTTAGAATTGGAAGGGTTTCTTTCAATATTCAATAAAAACCTACCACCAGATATTCGTGCTTTATCTGTTATAGAAGTAGATAAAGATTATAACATCATGAACGCACCAAAGAAAAAGGAATACTTATATCTATTCGCATATGGAGAAAAATCACATCCTTTTGCTGCACCGTTTATGTGCACTTATTTAACCGATTTAAATCTACCAATCATGCAAGAAGCTGCTCAGTTATTTGAAGGCACTCATGATTTTAAAAACTATACCTATAGACCCACATCTGAAACCAAAACTGTAGGAACTATAATTACGGCTGAAATTATTGAAAACACCCTATACACGGCTAATTTCTTCCCAAACACAAGCTATATTTTTAGAGTAATAGGAAAGGGGTTTAAAAGACATCAAATTAGATTGATGATGGGTGCATTATTCGACTTAGGAGCGGGAAAGATAGACCTAGATTTTATCCAAAAAACGTTAGATCCAACGCAGTCTATCAAGTTGGAACATGTAGCTCAAGCAAGTGGATTAATTTTGAATGAGGTGACATTATAATGTCATTTTTTGTAATTTCACTATTCATTTAAATCAGCTGTATGAGTGCATTACCCAAAGAAATATTCCGTTTTTTGCAAGACCTCGAAAAGAACAATCATAGGGACTGGATGCAAGACAATAAAAAGCAATATCTGGCCAATGAAAAGGAATTGAAAAAACTGTATGCCACGGTAGAAAGTGGGCTAAATGAAACCGATCAGATTGAAAAGGTGAAGGTGTTTCGTATTAATCGAGATATTCGATTTAGCAAAAATAAAACACCTTATAACATCCATCGAAGTGTTAGTTTTAGTAGAGCAGGTGCGCATAGAAGAGGAGGGTATTACCTAAGAATCGAACCGGGTAATAAATCGGTAGTGGCAGGTGGTTTTTTTGGTCCTGAACCAGCTGATTTAAAACGTATCCGTCAAGAATTCCAAATGGATGCTTCTGAAATAAGAGAACTACTAGCGCAAAAGGATTTTGCTAAAGTGTATGGTGAGACTTTCGATGCTTGGAACCCTGTAAAGACAGCCCCCAAAGGGTTTAGCAAAGACGATCCCAATATTGACCTTATTAGATTGAAGAACTTTGTCGTAACCCATTCATTTACAGACCAAGAAGTTCTGGCGGCGAATTTTTCAGAAAAAATAATTGCTCACTATCGGTTGCTCAGACCCTTTTTTGATTACATGTCTGATGTGCTCACTACAGATTTAAACGGCGTTTCTCTTTTAGATTAAACAACTCTAGCGCATTCTAATAACTGGATATTACTCTTAAGGCGTTCCTTTACAATATTCATCATTCGTTTGTTTAGTGATGATGAATTTTGGATATAGAGATTGTATTCAGTAAGGGTAAATTGTCCAATGATAATACCTTTTAACGAATTACGAAATTTCATGTCTTTATGTATTGCATTTTCTATGTAGTCAAGCCTTTTTTCCACAGAAAGATCATAAAATACATTCTTGTGTTTTCTTGCATAGTTTCTGAACACAGCCACCAATAAATCGTTCTGGAGTTTTGCGATGGGGCGCAACGTTTTGTTTTGAAACAATTCTTCAGCAGACATTCCTGGTAATATTCTCGCTGAAGGAATTTCTGGGCGTAGTCCTAGAAGGACAGCATCTCTCGATTCCATATCTATAGTGTTTTACTAAATTTAGTAATTAAGCTTGAGTCTTCACATTGTAGATAAAAGAGTTATAAACGTGTTCTTAACAAAAAAGGACCTCCAAAAATATTGGATAGAGCCCATCTTTACTCCAAAGTGTATCTACTCTTTAGGTAGGAAGTCTTCATTACGTTTATTGAATTAACGTTTATGGGATGTATAGGACGTAGACTACAAACTTTGATACAGAATGGCGGATCTTTTTTACACGCGAAGGCTGGTTTATTTGGTATCTTTACTTTCCTTAAATGGACCATCTATGAAATTTGGAAAAGTTGATGACCCTTCAGGTATTGATTTTACTTTACCTAAGGATCATCCAGGTACTAAAGTAATATTGAATGCCACAAAATCGCAGGGAAAACCAAATCTCTACGTGGGGTGTGCGAAATGGAATAGAGCCGATTTAAAAGGCTTCTATCCACGTGGGACTAAAGATGAATTGGAGTACTATTCACGTCAATTTAATTCCATTGAGCTCAATGCTACCTTTTATCGAATTTTCCCTCCAGAAACTTTCGCAGGTTGGTATGAAAAGACTCCCGATGATTTTAGGTTTTTCCCGAAGGTATTTCAAGGAGTTACACATTGGAAACGTTTAAATGATTTTGAAGCCTATTTAAATGAATATATTTTAGCCGCTTCTAATTTAAAAGAGAAACTGGAAATGCCATTTGTTCAGCTGCACGCAAATTTTGGCCCCAAAAATATGGAACGTTTGGTTCCCTTTTTTAAGGCCATTCCAAAAGATATAAAAGTGGCTGTGGAATTTCGTCATACAGATTGGTTCAACGATGCGGTAGTAGCCAATGAATTATATAGTATGTTAGAAGAATATAAGGTGACCAATATTGTCGTGGATACAGCAGGAAGAAGAGATCTTATGCATATGCGAATGACTACGCCTACAGCTTTTGTTAGATATAATG
>JAHZIZ010000159.1 GCA_022601215.1 Bacteroidota bacterium | reverse complement strand
GTATTCCTCAGCAGTAATTTTAAAACTAACTCCTTCAAAATCTTGTGTCTGTACTTTTCTTTTGTTTTTTCTGTATAATGTAATGGCAGTATTTAATGCCACTCTATACATCCAAGTACTAAACTTAGAGTCTCCTCTAAATTTTGGAAAAGCGCGCCAGAGTTGAATGGTTATTTCTTGAAACAAATCATTGTGCGCATCACTGTTGTTTGTATACAAACGACATATTTTATGCACAATGTTTTGATTTTGCTCTAACTGGCTCACAAAACTATGTTCTAGTTCTTTTGTCAATGGTTGTAATTGATTAGCTTATTGCATTAGTGGCGTAACGTTATGATTTGTTACAGAAATAATAAAAATACAATATAAATTCTCTTTTGCCTCTGTATAGTTTAAATTTGTAACATATCTTTTTTTATGAATATTCCCGATACTAAAACCCCTCGAATCGTTGTTGTTGGGGGCGGATTTGCAGGTATTTCACTCATCAAAGGCTTGCAGAAATCTAAAGTTCAGATAGTTTTATTTGATCGACATAATTACCATACGTTTCAACCCTTGTTATATCAGGTTTCTACGGCCGGTTTGGAGCCCGATTCTATCGCTTATCCTTTGCGTAAGGTTTTTAGGAAAAATAAAAACTTTCATTTTAGAATGGCTGAAGTGAATCACATTACTACCCATACTAAGACCATCGAAACTTCAATAGGGAATCTTTCATATGACTATTTAGTGCTCGCAACTGGGACTAAAACCAACTTTTTTGGGAATAATAACATTGCAACACATGGAATGGCTATGAAGAATATACCTCAAGCCCTTAATATTAGGAGTTTGATCTTACAAAACATAGAGCGGGCAGATATTTCAGAAAAGGCAGACGAAAGAAAACGTCTACTTAATTTTGTGATCGCTGGAGCTGGCCCAACGGGAGTGGAACTAGCTGGCGCTATTGCCGAATTTCGTAAAAGTATTCTTCAAAATGATTATCCCTTTTTAAAGCGCGAAGAGATGGAAGTACATCTCATTGAAGGTTCGGATAGAGTATTGTCTCCCATGAGTCATCGTGCCTCTAAAAATGCGCAAAAATTTCTTGAAAAATTAGGCGTTAATATTCATTTAAACACTTTTATTCAAGATTATGATGGCATTACGGTAAAGACTAATAGCACGTTAACGTTGGAAACGGCTACATTTATTTGGGCGGCAGGTGTTATTGGTGCTCCCATTAAAGGACTAGACGGGGACGCTTTGCTTAGATCGAATCGTTATAAGGTCAATAGATATAATCAAATTGAGGGCTATGAAAATTTATATGCGCTTGGAGATATAGCTTATATGGAAACAGAAGCTTTCCCCAAAGGTCATCCGCAAGTGGCTCAACCTGCAATTCAGCAAGGAAAAAAACTTGCTAAAAATATGAAAGCGAAGCTCGGTGGTGGTTCGATGAAGCCCTTCGTTTATTTCGACAAAGGAACAATGGCAACCATTGGACGAAATAAAGCGGTTTGCGATATTGGCAAAAGATCTTTGGGAGGACCTTTTGCATGGTTTTTATGGATGTTTGTGCATTTGTGGTTTTTAGTAGGCTTTCGAAACAGAGTGATCACCTTTTTTAACTGGACCTATAATTATATCAATTATGACAAAGCCGCTAGACTTATTATAAGACCTTTTAAAAACCACAAAAGCTAAATAGGTTCTGGCTATTTATTTAATGGTAACGGGAATTGGACTGCCATTACTTACCCAACTACCACCTATTTCATCAATGTTTACATCCAATTCGTCACTAGTATCAATACTCTTTAAGTTAACCTTTACCTCGTCATAGGTGTCCACACTTTTTAAATTTACATTTAGTTCGTCGTAGGTGTTAATATCGACAATACGAACGTCAATGGTTTCTGAAATAGGCCCCACTAAAGTCGTTTCCAATACAGGATTCCCAATGGCATGTGCCGTCGGAATAATTTCTAGGTCCTGAACTACGTTAAAAGTTAAACATCCGGCTATAATGGTAAGGATAATTTTGGTGTAAGAATCTGTTTTCATGGTTCAATGTTTTATGGTTTATAATGATGTAATGCAATGTCTATGACATCAATATTCGTTCCGAAAGGTGATAAGTTCCATGGCCTGAGCTTTGCCTTTAAGGTGGTGCCTTCCCATACTATGTCTAACTAAACTATTTGGTAAAGAAGGTAAGATATTGGAAAAAGCATCCGACGCTAAAATAGTAACTTCAAGTTCATTGCATTTTGCCTGAATTCGAGCTGCGGTATTAAGCACGTCTCCAGAAAAGGCAATATCTCGCTTAATTTGACCAAGTTCCCCCACCATGACCGATCCAAAATGATACCCTACCTTAAATTGCGGAACCAAACCATACGCATTGATGTAGTGCTGACTTTTGATTGCTATTCGATCATTCATTAAATAGTAACAACTCAAGGCATTTGCATTTTGTAGTCCCTGTTTCATCTTCCAGGAAATGACCACCTCATCACCAACATATTGGTAGATTTCGCCTCTTGTTTGTACAACGGGACCTCCAATATCCTTAAAAAAGTCCTTAAGTAGGTTAAAGTAGCGTTCTTCACCTAGGTTTTCAGCAATGGTGGTCGCATCTTTAATATCGGCAAACATAAAAATACGGCGTTCTCGTTTAGGCTGGAAATACTTCCCTTTTAAATAATCTAGAAAAACTCCGGGTCCGTATTTATCGTTAATCATAACGACGATTAAGGTGAGTACAACGATAAATAACCAAATGATGAAGCTTTTTCTAAAACGCCATGTCTCAAAAATAAAGCCTGCCTCTTCCAGTACTTCCGCATCCCAAATGGGTAAATTGAACTCTACACTGGCTAAATAAGCCGCCCCAATTAGGCTAATTAAAATAGCCGTGGCGCAATAAATAACTATAATTAATAATAATGCTTTCCAGAAGGCGTATTGTCGCAACCAATACTCCATTAGGTTTACAGTGATGAGACCTCCAATAATTCCCGCAGAAATAGATACAACCAAATTGGCAATGAAAGCCGATCTGAAATCGAAATTGCTATCTAAAGCCCTTGCATTGGACAACGTAATGAGATCATAGAAAAAGATAAGATTCGAAATGAGTACCCAAATAATAAGTATCCATATGGCACGCTTTGCGTAAAAACCAATTCGTCTATTTGTAAGGAGCCCCATAGAGGATTAGCAGTTCTTGTATTTATCATGTAATCCCGACCCAGAAATGACCATTGGGGTAATTTTTTCTAACCTCGATAGCTTCGTAGCTTCTCGTTTTGCCTCTGCAATATAATTAGCATATTCTCTTTGCTTACCGGGTGTGAGACCACTAAAAGCATTTTTAAAATCTATATTTGAATTAAGAGCAGTTTCTAATTCTGGGGGAATGGACACTCCCGTTTTTCGTTCTGGCTTTATTTCTTTTCCCGCCAAACAGTTTTCAATAGTCTCTTGCACATATGCTCGTACTATGCTTTCATCAATAGTATCGCCTTTTTCAATGCGCCATTGCCGCAAGGCTTTTGTAGATTCTTGAGCATTTACCAATTTGCTATGTGTGTCTTTTAAGAAAACTCCTTGATGAAACCACAACCCTAAATGATTTTTGAATGCTCCAATACCTATCAATATTTTTTTATCTAAAAGATAGGCAGGTGCTCCCCATTTAATAGCTTCAGTTAGTTCTGTTTTAGCTAGAATATCTCGCAATGTATCGATTTCATCCTGCCATTTTTGGTTATTCTTTAGGTACTCAGGAATTGTTTTTGCTTTATTCATAACCAGAATGTTTCGTCTTGTGAAGATACTATTTTGTTTTTTACAATTGAGTCAGTTAAAATAACATTTCAGCATTTTAATTTTAGGAAAATGACATAATGCCTACATCTTTGAAGCATCAATTAAAACCGAACAAAAAATGAATCTTTCTAGACCACATCTAATTCTTGCTGTCATTCTCACTTTTCTATTGACCACTATTCCCTATGATACTTTCGCCCAAACGGAAATTTCAGGAACAGTGACTCAGAAAAATGGGACGCCTATTGAAGGAGCTAACGTTTATCTAGATGGAACCTATGATGGGGGCTCTACCAATGCGCAGGGTCAGTTTTCATTCTCCACAGGAGAAGAAGGGGTACAAACATTAATCGTCTCTTATGTGACGTATGAAGAGTTTATGATGGCCGCGGATGTTACTCAGTTAAATGGTCTAACCGTTACACTAAGGGAGGATGTAAATTCTTTAGATGCCGTAGTCCTATCTGCAGGAACTTTTGAAGCAGGTGACAACAGCAAAGTTTCTGTACTAAAACCCTTAGATGTTGTTACCACTGCAAGTGCTTTAGGCGATTTTGTGGGAGCTTTACAGACCTTGCCGGGAACAACAACGGTTGCTGAAGATGGTCGTTTGTTTGTGCGTGGCGGTGATGCAGGAGAAACACAAATTTTTATAGATGGTATTCGTGTATTTACACCTTATACGCCTAGCACTAATAATATTCCTACTCGTGGACGATATAGCCCATTTTTATTCGACGGTATTACATTCTCTACTGGGGGTTACTCCGCAGAGTATGGACAAGCTTTGTCTTCGGTACTACTCCTAAATACTATAGATGAACCAACTCAAGAAAAAACGGATATTGCTATAATGAGTGTTGGAGGAAGCATTGGTAATACACAAAAATGGGAAAAGAGTTCTTTAAGCTTTAATACGAGTTATATCAACCTGGCTCCGTACATCGCTGCTTTTCCAGATAGGAATGATTGGGAAAAACCTTTCCAAGCTTTTGCTGGAGAAACTGTTTTTAGAAGAAAGTTTGATAAAGGTTTGTTTAAGATGTATGCAGCTTTTGACGCTACTAATTTTGAGTTGACTCAAGAAGATATCAATATTCCGGAGGGTGTTAATTTTAAACTTAACAATAAAAATTTATACACAAATACAAGCTATAGTGGTACTTTGGGAGATAGCTGGAAGATACAGGCAGGAGGAAGTTTTACGCATAGTAATAACAAAGTTGGTTTTCTTGACAATGAGATTGATAATATTGAAAATTCCGCTCATTTTAAGCTTAAGTTTCGCAAGCGTTTTAGTAATCGAGTAAAGTTAAACTTTGGAGCTGAACAGTTTTTAACCGATTTTAATGAATCTTTCGATAATCCTTTTATAGATACTTCTATAGATAGTTATGGCTTTAATAACAATATTACAGCGGTATTTTCAGAAGCCGATCTCATTTTTTCTAGAAAGTTTGCAATGAAGGTAGGGCTACGTGCCGAACACAGCCAGTTGTTTGATAAATTTACCATATCACCAAGAGCTTCTGTGGCCTATAAAACTGGAAAAGGGAGCCAAGTGTCATTAGCTTACGGAGATTTTTATCAGCAACCTTTGAATGATATTTTAAAGTTTCAACAAGACCTAGACCCACAGAAAACACAACATTATATTTTAAACTATCAGTACTCAAAGAACAATAGAATATTTAGAGCTGAGGCATATAGAAAAGAATATAAAAGTCTCGTCATGTTCGATACCCAAGATCCTTTTTTTGATAGTAATTTTACCAATGATGGAGACGGTTATGCGCAGGGGTTAGATTTCTTCTTCAGAGATAATGAATCTATTAAGAATGTAGACTATTGGATAAGTTATTCATATTTGGATAGTGAACGGAAATACAGAAATTACCCAATAAGTACAACTCCTTCTTTTGCGAACTCGCATAACCTATCTGTAGTGGGAAAATGGTTTATAACCGACTGGAAAAGCCAGGTAGGAGTGAGTTATCAGTACGGAAGTGGTCGCGCTTTCACCAACCCTAATGATCAAGGTTTTCTCCAAGATAAAACTAAAGGATTCAATAGCGTAAGTTTCAATTGGGCGTATTTAATATCACAACAAAAAATATTGTATTTCTCAGTTAACAATGCTTTTGGATTCAACAATATTAACGGATACCAGTATGCGAACACTCCGAATACCATGGGGAATTTTAATAGAAGAGCGTTACGTCCTGCTGCTGATCAGTTCTTTTTTGTTGGCTTCTTTTGGACCATAAGTGAAGACGGAACGGACAATCAATTAGATACTCTGTAACAGTTGAGTCGCCAAAAATGACAATTGGGTAAGACTGTTTTCTTTTAAAGGGTCTTACGATAGATATTTGAAGTATCAATTATAAAACAACAATCATGCAAAACGTATTCGTGTATTTGGTCTTTTTAATTACTGGAATTTTTGCCCAAGCGCAGAACACTATTGAAGTTTCAATTAATGAGTTTAAGAATAATGATGGTAAAGTGATGGTAGGGTTATATAATGAAGAAGCTAAGTGGTTAGCTGCTACCTATGTCTCACTATCTTCTGAAATCACAAACAAGAAAGCAAAAGTAACTTTTACCGAAATACCAGATGGTGTGTATGCCATTTCTTGTTATCATGACAAGGACAGTAATGGGAAACTCAATATGATGATGGGTATGGTTCCAGCAGAACCATACGGATGTTCTAATGGAGCCAAAGGTTTCTTTGGGCCACCTAAATGGGAAGATGCACGTTTCGAGGTCAAAAATGGAGCGCTAAAAAAAATGGATATAAACCTCTAAATAGATCGCTGTGCTGGGTATACTATTAAAATTACAAGGAAGAAATCTATCGTTTAAAGTACTCATGCGGATGAGTCTTGCATTACTATTTACAGGAATAGGATTAAATGTCCTTTTATCTTAATAACTTTATAACTCATAAAACAAGTATTATGAAACAATTATTTATCATCGCCATTACCTTAATCTCCTTTACAGGATTTAGTCAATCAAAGTTCGAAAAGGGAATGACGAAAGGCTTTGAGCTTTGGCAAGAAGGGAAACAATGGGAAGCAGCGAACTTATTTGAGCGGATTTCGCAAGCCGAACCAGACAATTGGTTGCCTCCATTTTATGTTGCCCAAATAAATGTACTGTACAGCTTCAATGAGAAGGATGAAACGAAGCTTACTGCGCAGTTAAAGAAAGCTCAAGATTTTATTAATGATGCGAAAGCCATTTCTAAAGACAATGCTGAGATTTTAGTAATACAAGCACAACTATATACCGCTTGGATTGTTTTTGACGGTGCCAAATACGGCATGACCTATTCTCAGAAAGTGGCTCAGCTATATTCTGAAGCCCATAAACTTGACCCTAGCAACCCTAGAGTGGCTTTCGGAAAAGTAGAATGGGATATGGGAACTGCACGTTTTTTTGGACAAGATACCAGTTCCTTTTGCGAGGACTTGAAAAAGGCAGCGGCACTATATGAAACTTATGAACCAAAAGGCCCATTTCACCCAAAAGGTGGAGGCGATTATGCCAAGCAAGCCTTAGCAGAAAACTGCGGAGAGTAATATGCGGATACTTAAAGAACTTTGGAGAGCATTTTTTATAGGGGTGCTAATATTTATTGTAATTGGAGTCATTCAATATCTTAATGGGTATAGCTATGACACTGGCAAGGAAATTTTAATTGTCTTTGGATACAATCAGTTATATTCTATTGTTCTTTACATGGCCAATATGCTTTTAATCAATTATCTTATTAAAAGGTATGGTAGTAAATTGTTCAAGCTACAAAACTTATTAAAGGGAATTTTTGGAGGAATGATAGTTACCGTTGTGGCTTTGTTCCTCCTTCATCTTTTTTCTAAGGTGGTTATTCAAGATACTTCTATTACCGATTTTATTGGCACGGAACGAATAGAACACTACTATGGGAGTTTTATTATATCCATGGTGATCACTGCGATATTCTATGCCATTTATTTCTATCGATACAAACAGGAAAATAAAGTAAAGGAGCAAAAGATAATTGCGAAGACTGCTTCCGCCCAATTTGATGCCTTAAAGAATCAACTAGATCCACATTTCTTATTCAATAGCTTAAATGTACTTACCAGTCTTATAGAAGAAAATCCTGAAGCTGCTACACGATTTACCACGGCGCTGTCTAAAGTATATCGATATGTGTTGGAGCAAAAGAACAAAGAGTTAGTAACAGTAGCTGAGGAGTTAAAATTTGCTAAGTTATACATGTCGCTAATTAAGATGCGTTTTGAAGATAGTATTGTCTTTACTGTACCTGAGACTGTTAGCAATTTGGAAGCAAGGGTGGTTCCCCTATCGTTACAATTGTTATTAGAGAATGCGGTAAAGCACAATCAGGTAACTCCTTCAAAAAAACTGCATATTAGTATTAAAGAGGAGGATGGAAATTTGATGGTTGTGAATAATATACAGCCGAAAAAAGTTCTTAAAAAAAGCAGCGGTGTTGGACTTCAAAATATTAGACAACGGTACGGCATTATAACCGACCGTCCAATGAAAATTTATCAGGACGAACGAACATTTTCTGTCTCGATTCCTATGCTAACTACTCATGTTACTGTTGTAAAGGAAACACAGAAAGAATATATATCTGCTAAAAAATATGAGCTGGCCAAGAAGAAGGTGGAGGCGTTAAAAGGCTTCTATATTCACTTTGGTATTTATTGTGTTATGGTTCTTGTTTTTATCTATCTGAATGTAATTAGTACAGGATTTCCTTGGGCATTGTTTCCTATCGTAGGTTGGGGATTTGGAGTTGCAGGTCACGCGATGGAGACGTTTAATTATAATCCTTTACTAGGAAAAGATTGGGAAGCGAGAAAGATTAGAGAGCTCATGGATAAAGATAAAGACTAGTTTTATACAGTTCATCATTTGTTTTGGACACTTCAGTAAGTATGATTGTAACAAGAAGCACATAGCGACTACTTTTATAGTGTAATTATTAAACACACAACAATGAATTTTTCAGAAAACACTCGAGAACAGCGATATGCTAAAGCAAAAGAACAGGTTGAAAAGCTAAAAGGCTTTTATACACATGCAACGATCTATACCGTTTTTGTATTTGTCTTTATATGGTTAAATATGCAAAGTACAAGTTATCCTTGGGCCATTTTTCCAATTGCAGGATGGGGCTTAGGAGTTTTAGGGCATGCGGCGGATACCTTTCAATTCAATATTTTTTTCGGTAAAGATTGGGAGTCAAGAAAAATTAAAGAATTGATGGACGAAGATAGCCACTCATTTTAATAGGTTAAATCAACGTATTATGGAATTAGATAGTAAAGAGAATAAATATTTACGTGCCAAAGAGCAGGTAGCCGAGATTAAGAAGTTTTACACAAGCCTTTTGTTTTATATCGTATTCATTTGTTTTTTAGGAGGCTTAAATTACTATACCAATGAGTGGAGATATATGTGGTTTTTATGGGCAGCTTTTGGATGGGGAATTGGCCTGGTTTTTCAAGCTGCAAAGGCCTATAAATGGACGCCTTTTATGAACAAAAATTGGGAAGAACGTAAGATAAAAGAGTTAATGGATGAAGAAGAGCAAAACACAACAAAATGGAACTGATACAGAACGAAGTGAATACAGACCGTTACGAAAAATACAACAGAGCAAAGAAACAAGTCAAACAAATTAAAGGCTTTTATGGTCACATTTTGGTCTTTCTTATTATAAATGTAGGCTTGTTAATATCTCGTTTTTTAATACTGCCAAGCTTAGGTATTGTAAGTGATGATGAGGGTTTTAATAACTGGTTAAACTGGAATACTTTTATTACCCCAGTTTTATGGTTTTTTGGATTAGCTATTCATGGTTTTAAGGTATATAATGTTAGAGTATTCAAAAAGTGGGAGGATAAGAAGATTCAAGAAATTATGGAAAAGGAAAAGTAGTAACTGAACTTTTTAAATGTGAAAATATTATGGATTATTTTGATAAAGATAAATACGAACGAGCCCGTAAAAAGGTAGAAGATATAAAAGGGTTTTATTGGCATGCGACGATATATTTCGTTGTGAATGTATTATTAATGCTCGGGCATTTGGGTTTGTACGATGGAGATTTTTTAGGTCGAAGTCTAAACATTGGTTTCTTTCTAACCCCATTTTTCTGGGGAATTGGCCTCTTAGGACATGGCTTACATGTTTTTAAAAATAGTTTTACCTTCTTTAAAAATTGGGAAGAACGAAAACTGAAAGAATTCATGGATCAGGAAGAAGAGGATTTCAAAAATACCACACGCTTTTAATACTAAATACAACCAATCAATTTTATCTAATATGAATGTTCTAATTATCGAAGACGAGAAACCTTCTGCAAGACGTTTACAGCGCATGCTAGAACGTTTAGAGGTCCATGTGGACCAAATGCTTCACAGCGTAGAAGAATCTGTAAATTGGTTTGCTAATAACCAACATCCCGACCTTATTTTTTTAGATATTCAATTAAGTGATGGACTTTCATTTGAAATTTTTGAAGAAGTCGATATCCAGAGCGCAATCATTTTTACCACTGCGTTTGATGAATATGCCTTACAAGCTTTTAAGTTAAATAGTATTGATTATCTACTAAAACCGATAGATGAAGAGGAACTTGAAGCTGCTGTTGTTAAATACAAATCACGCGCTCCTCAGGGACAGAATGTTCAACTTAATTTTGACGATATTAAAAAACTGTTAACCAACCCAGTTTCACGAGAATACAAAAAACGTTTTACCACGAAGATTGGCCAACATATAAAAATGATTCCAGTGGATGAAATAGAATGCTTTTATAGTGAAAACAAAGGAACTTATGCACATACTATCGACGGACGAGATTATTTGTTAGATACTACCTTAGAGCAATTGGAAGGAGAGATATCTCCCGAAACCTTCTTTAGGATCAACCGTAAGTTTTATGTGAATGTGAATGCCATTAGAGATATTATTAGTTACACTAATAGTCGATTACAACTCAAGCTTAATTCCTATAAAGAACAAGAGGTAATTGTGGCAAGAGAGCGTGTAAAGGATTTTAAACTGTGGCTGGAGTAGCTGTTTGATTGAATAGCATTTTGACTTCAGGCTTTGTAAGCTCAATAAATGTAAAAACACCCAGTAATATCCCAAGAACTCCAGTAAGGCAATTTAGGACTGCAATCACAAAGATGAAATTGTAATTGCGGGTTTCTTTTATATACTTCGCAGCTAATAAGGTGAGGATTCCAAAGATTGCCGTGAACAAAAAACCAATTCCTCCAATTATTCCAAATAGGATACTTATGTTAAAAGGGGCTTCAGCGGCCGAGGAGTCTACCGTGCTAATAAAAACACCGAAAAAGGCATAAGCCAAAAAGAATAGTGAAAACAAGAGTGTGAGAATTCCTTTTACAATATAAAGAATTCTAAAAGTGTCAAGATTGTTGCGAGGGTTGTCCATAAGTTAATTTTAAAGTGAAATTACTCTATAAGTCTGATACATGTAAATTAAGTAACAAGCTGTAAATAATTTTTGTAAAAAAAACAACGGGACTTAGTCTATCGGGCTACTTTTCAATACCAAGCGCATAGGCAGTTCTTATTTTTGTTCCTGACCTACAATTGCTACTAGTGTTTCAAGAATATCTTTTCTAAGCATACGCTTATCTCGTTCCAATACATATACCGAAATTGAGGTGTTTAATTCAGGAAAGTATTGAACCACTGTTCCCCAAAAACCGCCGTGGCCATATGCTTGATAGCCATTTATCTTTGAGTCTTGGAGCCCCATTGCGTAGTGATGATCTATCCCGTCCGCTGTAGCAATTTTTGTATGTATTAAATGGAGTGTCTCTGGGTTTTTAACAATGTTTCCATTAAAAAGCTCCTGTGAGAAGGATGCAAGATCTTTTGTGGTCGCTGCAATTCCTCCAGCTCCATAGAGATCGAAAGATTTATCCAGTTCGAGTGAATTCCATCCCATCTCAGAATAATACTGATGTGCTAATAACTTTGTATTCTGTGGTTTTGGCTGTAGGGACTCAAACCATGTATCATTTAAACCTAACTCTTGGAATCCTAATAGATCTGGTATGGCTTCATAGAATGGTTTATTGGTTTGGTTCTCAATTATTTCAGTAAGCAATAAAAAATTGACATCTGCATAACTAAATACTTCGCCAGGTTGTCCAAGGGGGCCTCCGGACATCATGGCAAGATTGATCTGCTCATTTCGCGTCCATCTATGTTGTTTGTCTTGATCAATAGCCACCATGTATGCTTCATTTACGTAATCCGTAATTCCGCTGGTATGCGACATTAGGTGTCCTATAGTTATCGCTTGAAGGTCATATTTATTATCTGCAAGAAGTTTGGAGGTAGACTCTTGTAGGAGTCCCTCTATGGAGTCGCCTAGTTTTATGCTATCTTGTTCAATAAGCTTCAGTAGGGTAGCAGCTGTGTACGTTTTAGTGTTGCTGGCTATTAAAGCTGGCTGATCTGCGGATAGAGGAACTGCATTTGTTTTATTAGCAATACCCGAAGCACCACTCCATGAAATGTGCAAGTCAGGAGCTTCAACATGCACCATAAGTCCTGTAGCAGTTGGGTGAGCATGGAAAATAGAATCCAATGCACTCTGTAGAGAGATTGTCACCTCGGGTGGTTTCTTTTCAACAGATTTCCACTCCTTACAACTAGAAAGTAAAAGTAGACTACAGAGAACGAATAGAATGGAATGATTTTTCATACTTCATAAAGATACAAATAGAACCGCTAACGGTTACAGGTGCGGTATTGAACGTACAATTAGCACTATCCCACTAATTACCATAATAGCAATAAGCCAGCGCCTAAAAGCTAATTTGCTCATTCTAAAAAGCAACCATTTTCCAATAAGATTTCCAACGATGGCCCCTATCCCTAAGGCAATGCCGTAGATCCAGAGTGTCTTGGTGAGTAAACCAAAAAAAACATAACCACTCACTTGAGCTAATCCTAAGAAAAAAGACTGAGCAGCTTTGGTTCCTACTAGTTGTTCTTTGTCAATTCCTGCATTGATCAAAAATGGATTGAGAATTGGACCCATGCCCCCCGTAAACGTACCAATGATAGAAATTAAAAAACCTAGAGGAATAAAATACCAGAGTTTTACCTTAAAAGATCGTTCCTTCTTACCAAATTGATACTGAAACACCGTACTCACCAAGAAAAGTCCTACGATGAGTTGTAGCCAATAGATTTTCACCTCTGAAAAAAGCCAAGTCGCGAGTAAGGCTCCAATCATTGCTGCTGGAACAAAGAACCAAAAGACTTTCCACACGATATGTTTCCAAAAGATAAGGATACGAGTAGGGCGGCTAATAAAAGCGCCAAGGTTAATCACTGGGGCGGTTTGAGAAGCTCCAATTAGCACATTGAGAACTGGGATTTGCATCATAGCACCACCACCGCCACTAATTGTAGAGAGTGTAAAAGTGCTAGCTCCTAATACGAATAAAAGAAGGAGCGAAATAAAGGAAATATCTTCAAGAACCAGATTCATACTCATTGTTGGAAAAGAAAAACCCCGCACTAGGCGGGGCTTTATCAATTTCTTGTCTAATATTAGAGATTTGGAATCACTAATTCCTGTCCAGGGTGAATTACGTCTGGATTATCTAACAACCCTCGATTTGCTTCAAAGATTGCAGTATATTTCATTGGGTCTTTGTAGTAATGCTTTGCAATTTTACTTAAAGACTCTCCACCAGCTACAGTATGACGTGCATATATAGAATCATCTGCTACTTCAATATTAGCCATGATATCACCTGGGCTTTCACCACCAGCTTCTTTAATAGCATCCCATAATAGGTTTTTCTCATATTGATTGGCCGCAGTACCCGTTACATGTAACACACCATTTTCTTCCTTTACGTCTCCATTTTGGATATTTAATTTTTCGCCAAGCTCAAGCACGCTTGCATATTTTGCTCTAACCATTATAATCAGTTTTTTAAATTAGTTTGTTAAAGTTACAAATTTTACCTAAAATTTCCTCGTTTAACCTTTATTTATACTGGTTAAACTACTCTTTTCGATAAAAGGTTCTATTATCTCGGTTAGACTTTAGGTGGAAAATCTCCAGTGTCCACATCCTTAATAAAAGAGATAAGTCCAGGAAAGAAATGTTCCTGATCATCATATTGCGATAAATGACTCCCATTTGGGCAATGTAGATACCTGCCGTTTTGAACTTCATTAGCAACCCACTCCATCTGTTTTGGATCCATAGTGTCATGTTGAGCTCCAATAGATAGGGTAGGGGTCGCAATTTCATTTAAGCGATCCTTTACATCCCAAAACTTAAGCGTAGCATTTCCTTTTACACCAAATTCACTTGGACCTTGCATCGTAACATAAACTTCAGGGTTGAGATGGTTAAAACCACGGTTAATAGAATTTGGCCATTGGTCTGGAGGAATTCTAATCACGTGCTTGGGATAATAATGTTCAACTATTAAACCTAAATATTCTTCATTCCCATAATCTTCCGCCGCTTCATACTTCATAATAGTTTCCAATACATCTTCTGGAAGTCGAGGAGCCAATACTTTTTCATTGTATTCCATGTAATCAGGTATAGAAGGAACCATGTTGGAAATTATTAATCCTTTTAAATGTTCTTGATATTTTAAGGCATATTCCATGGCTAAAATCCCACCCCAAGATTGACCATATAAATAAAAAT
>JAHZIZ010000158.1 GCA_022601215.1 Bacteroidota bacterium | reverse complement strand
GATGCATTAGCGATGTCATTGCTGGAGTTACGCGGATTTTCAAGTAGGGATTTCGCAAAATTTCACCCAGGAGGGTCGTTGGGAAAGAAGTTGTACCTGCGAGTGAGTGATTTAACATCATTAAATGAAAAACCTCAGGTCTCTCTAGACACCAATATTAAACCGGTTATTGTAGAGATTTCCGAAAAACTACTCGGTGTTACGGCAGTAGTAGAAGATAACGAGGTAGTAGGAATTATAACAGACGGAGACTTACGACGTATGTTAACCAAAGTAGATAACTTTGCCGGATTGACCGCTAGGGATATCATGTCAAAAAATCCGAAAAAAGTCGACAATGATGCCATGGCAATTGAAGCAATGGAGATGATGGACAAGTATGGCATCACTCAAATATTGGCAGAGAAAGACGGCGTCTATACAGGCGTAGTACATATCCATAACCTGAGTAAAGAAGGAATAATTTAATGACAGAACCCATACGAAACCCGGATAAGGAAATGTCCTTCTTAGACCATCTTGAAGAATTAAGATGGCATTTAATTCGTTCTACAGGAGCGATTGTGATATTTGCTTCCTTAGCATTTGTGTTTAAAAAAATTATTTTCGACGGAATTATCTTTTGGCCAAAAGATGCAGGATTTCCCACCTATCAATTATTATGTAAATCGGCACAACTGCTTGGTCTAGATAGTTTTTGTTTTTCCGAACTTCCTTTTGCAATTCAGAGTAGAACCATGGCCGGTCAATTTTCGGCACATATATGGACTTCCATTACCGCAGGATTTATCGTGGCATTCCCATTTGTTTTATGGGAGTTCTGGAAATTTGTAAGCCCTGGATTACACAGTAATGAACGTAAATCGGCTAGGGGTTTTATATTTATCGCCTCCCTTCTGTTCTTTATGGGTGTCTTATTTGGCTACTTCATCGTGACTCCTTTATCTATAAATTTCTTGGGGAACTATCAAGTGAGTGCAGCTGTTTTGAACGAATTTGACATTAGTAGTTATATAGGGTTGGTAAGAGCCTGCGCACTGTCTAGTGGACTTATTTTTGAATTACCTATCATCATATATATCCTCACCAAAATTGGTTTGGTTACACCGCTTTTCCTAAGGAAATACCGAAAATTCGCCCTGGTGATTGTCTTGATAGTTTCGGCAGTGATCACTCCACCAGATATTGCAAGTCAGGTAATTGTAACTATTCCTGTACTAATCCTATATGAAATAAGCATTTTTATTTCAAGAGGTGTAATAAGAAGACAAGAAAAAAAAGAAAAGAGTAATGGCTAACCTTGTAGAAGAATTTAATGCTTACCGGGCAAAAATGAACGAAAAAATGTTAGAGGACAACAACAAAGTTCTCAAACGCATTTTTAATCTAGACACTAATGCCTTTACCGAAGGTGCTTTATCAAAGAGAACCAAAGAATTATTGGGCCTAGGGAACTCTCTGGTATTACGTTGTGACGACTGTGTAAAATACCACCTAGAAGAATGTTATAAATTGGGGCTTTCTAAAGAAGAAGTTGTAGAAGGGATGAGTGTTTCACTGCTTATTGGAGGCACTATTGTAATCCCGCATTTGCGTAAGGCATATGAGTATTGGGAGGCGTTAGAAAACTCTTAAACTTTTTTAGTTGTTCCATAGAAACAGTACTTTTAACAAGTTGTACTAAATAAGCACCCACCTTTTGTGGGCAATACACATGAAATTAAAAGCCGAAAATCTTATAAAATCTTACAAGGGTCGTAAAGTGGTAAAAGGCATTACGGTGGAAGTAAATCGCGGTGAAATTGTGGGACTCCTGGGTCCAAATGGAGCTGGTAAAACTACTTCCTTTTATATGATTGTAGGGCTGATTAAACCCAACGGCGGACGTATCTTCTTGGACAATACAGAGATCACCTCTTACCCGATGTATAAAAGAGCGCAAAATGGTATCGGGTATTTAGCCCAAGAAGCTTCTGTTTTTAGAAAACTTTCTATAGAAGACAATATTCTAAGTGTATTACAGCTTACCAATCTTTCGAAGAAAGAACAAAACATGAAAATGGAATCACTTATAGAGGAATTTGGCCTAGGCCACATCCGAAAAAGTAGAGGAGATTTATTAAGCGGAGGAGAACGCCGTCGTACCGAAATTGCTCGGGCCTTAGCAACCGACCCTAACTTCATCTTGCTGGATGAACCATTTGCCGGAGTAGACCCAGTGGCAGTTGAAGATATTCAACGCATTGTGGCGCAGTTAAAAAATAAAAACATTGGAATTTTAATTACCGATCACAACGTACAGGAAACATTGGCCATTACAGACAGAACCTATCTCATGTTCGAAGGAAGTATCTTAAAACACGGCGAACCAGAAGAACTCGCCAATGACGAAATGGTGCGTAAAGTATATCTAGGACAGAACTTCGAATTGAGAAAGAAGAAGTTAGAATTTTAATCCTTCCAGAACAGAGACATTAGTATATATAATCCGATTATAGCTGGAATTGCCATGAACTTGAATAGCACCAAGGCAACAATACTAATTAAAAGAAACAGATAGCGTTTTAGGTTGCTTTTAAAATCCCAAGTTTTAAATTTTAAACTAAATAAAGGAATTTCTGCATTGAGCAATAAACAGCTCACCACCGTTACACCTATTAAAATCCATTGATTTAACACAAGGCTTTGTATCCATTCTTCGGCGTGAAACTGTAACATCAACGGCAAGCT
>JAHZIZ010000157.1 GCA_022601215.1 Bacteroidota bacterium | reverse complement strand
GATACACGTTTAGTTTATCGATCACTTCCTTTTTTGCGTCCTCAGAAATAGCAGGTTCCATCACAATCTGTGCAACCTCAACTTCGGCACTAAATACCGGACGTTCGTCTTCAGGAATTGAAAAGAAAAACTGTCGCACTTCTTCAGGAGTTACCTCAACATCTTCTACCACTTTACGTTGCATCTCACCTGCAAGCATTAATGTCTTATTGGTTGCAAATAATTCTTTTCTCAGCTCTTCAATGTTATCCTTCTTATAAAACTTAGCCACTTTATCTTCGTCTCCACCAAATTCTCCAATGATATACTGTAGTTGCTGCTCAATACGCTGAGAGATTTCCGTATCACTCACAAATAAACTATCAACTTTAGCATGGTGAGCATACAGTTTGTCTTCCATTAGTTTTCCTAATAGCTGACAACGAGTAACATCTTCTACAGAAATCCCTTGTTGTTGCAGTTCTAAGTAACTTTTATCAATATCGCTATCCAATACTACATATTCTCCAACCACTGCTGAAACTCCTTCCGCTTTAAATCGCTTAAAAGGCATTACAGTGTCTTTTACTTTAGTAACTGTAGCAGCTTCTTGAATCACGTTGGTGCTATCCACTACCACGACTTGCGCACTGAGTACATTAAAACAACTCACCATAAACATGGCAAGTAAACTATTGATTAGTGTAGGTCTCAAATTTTTTATCCTTAATTGCATCTTTTGTAATATCCTTTTCTAAATTCTTTATGAGTTCCAGTTTCCTTTTGTTTAAAATAATCTGATTTATAGTAGGCGCAACAAAGGAGAGAGGCGCTATATCATTGCGATCCAAGAGATCTTCAATTTTCACCAAATATACTCCTAATGAATCTTGTAGCTGTGTAAAATTTGATTTTTTTAACACTTGACTTTCCTTGGTCTTTATCACTGGTAAATTCTGAAGAAGTGTTTCTTTTTTCACCCAAATTGAGTCGTTAAAATGGAATGATTTAAATTGAATGCTTAAAGCATCTAGTTGTGTTTTATCCTCCGATTCAAAACGTTTTAATTTTTCCGAAACTGCCCTTACATTGTCATACTCCTCGGGTAAAGCGACATATCGCAAACTCACAAGAGCATCGTTAAGTCTAAAATTTTCCTTGTTGGCTTCATAATACTGAGCTTGTTCAGCTTCGGTAATAACACTGTCCAATTGCTGTGACACTATGCTGCTTTTGTAGGCTTCAGTAAATAAATCTGTTTTGTATTGCGCGACTAATCTATTGTATTCATTGACATCCTCATCTGGGATATTAATTTTCGCCTGACTTAACAAAAGCTGTTGAGTGGCCCATCTGTTGATATAGTTATTCACCAGAATGGCGCTATCCTGAGAAGAGGTTGTTTCCGAAATAAGACTCTCAATATCCTCCTCATATAAAAAGGTGTCGTTCACTCTTGCCACAGGTGTTCTAGGATCCTCTTGCTTAAAATAATCGCAAGAGACCAATACACCCATCATCAACAGCAAGAAAACTCCCTTTCGCATATTTCGCTTAGTCTAACTTCTTCTTCAGTTTTTTTAAGGCTTTTTTATTCATTGTCACCTTATAACTATCTCTAAGTGATTGCATCCAATCCTTTTCTACTTGGGCTTGGAAATCACTTAACACCTTCCCTTTTACGTCATCTCTAGTTTTAGGGCCCGCTGGTAATTGCTTCTTTACATTTACAACAACAAAGCTCTTGTTATCTTCAATAATATCAGAAACTCCAACTCGCCATTCCGTATTGGAAGGCAATCTACTATCCCCTATTTCAAATGTTTCTGAAGTTACCACCACAGCTACCTTATCATTTACATTCATACTCTTTTTAATCCCAGCCGCATCGGTACCTCCATTTAACATAGCTTGAACTGTTTTGGCTTCTGCCATTGTCGTAGCTGATAAAATATCGGCTTCAATTCGCTTTTTCCATTGGTAGTTACCTTGATTCTTCAAAAAGAAAGCCTCCTGTCCTAATGTATCTTGTTTGGCTTTGTTCCAAACATTGTCCCCCATTACCTCAAAAATAAGTAGTCCATCTCTGTATTCTCGAATCACAGTGGCATACTCATCATTAGTAGCTTCTAGGTTCTTTCTGAAATTTTCTTTGAGTTTGATTGTTTCAAATTCATCATAATAGGCCTTCAAAAGGGTCGTTTTTTGTTTATAAGGTCTTGCTTTGCTCTGGCGATTAGCAATGTACTTTGCGAAATCTGAATAATAAACTTTCTCAGTTTCCATACTAAACAATACCTTATCTTGTCCTTTCGGTATCTCAGTAAATTCCCATTTTCTATCCATAACGTCATCTCCTACGAAGGTTTCGAAAAATGAAAGATCTTCAACTTTTTTATACTGTACTTTCTCCTTAAGCTGCACGTTTACAGCATTGGTAATTATTTTTGAACGATCTGTACTTCGTACTTTCTGTTCTAATGCTGGTTTTGCCTCTTCAAAGGTTGGCATTTTTAAAAGCTCAATTAGTTTCACAATGTGCCATCCAAAACGCGTCTTAATTGGCTTAGAGACATCCCCTGGTTTTTGCAAAGAATAAGCAGCATCTTCAAAAGCTGGAGCCTTTAAACCACCTCTTGAAAAAGCACGCATCTCTCCGCCCTTTACACCAGTCGCTTTGTCATCCGAATACTGTTTAGCTAAGTCTTCAAACGATTGTCCTTGCTTTAATAAAGCATCTATTTCTGTTATACGCTCTTTAGCTTTGGCTTCATTTCCATCGCGACTCGATGCCATAATGTGAGCCACTCTAACTTGAGGCGCCTTCTCTCTCTTATCATGCACTTTAATAATGTGATAACCATACTGGGTTCTCACAATATCAGAAACCTGTCCTACTGGAGTGTTGTATGCCATAGTTTCAAAAGGATAAACCAATGCAAATGCAGAAAAGTACCCAAGACGACCTTTGCTCTTATCCACCCCTGGTTCTTCAGAAAAATCGGTAGCTAATTTGCTGAAATCCTCTCCTAAAGACACTTTTGCCTTTATATCCTTGATCTTATTATAGGCAACTAACGTATCCTGCGGAAGTGCATCAAAATTACATAAGATCAATACATGTGATGCATCTACTTCTTGTCTACTTCTATCAAATGCTTCTTGAATGAGATCTGCCGTTACTTGTTCTTCGTATAAATAATTACGTGAAAGTTGCTCTTCATATTTTGAAAAGTCCTTAACATAACTAGTACGCTCATTCAACTTTTGCTTGTACGCTTCGGCGACTTTCAGTTTATAGTCAACGAAAAGATCTAAATAGCCATCAACCGACTTCTGATTTTCATCTTGAACCAAGTCTAAATTCTTTCTATATACTTGTTCAAATTCCTTCACAGTGACTTTCTGATCGTTAATTGTCATCAAGACGTCGCTTTTCTTTTGAGCAAATGTTGCAGTTACGCTTAAAATTGCTATCCCGAGAATGTATGTAAGTTTATTCATATTAATAAAAAATTCATTTTTAATTGAAGCCCAGCAAAAATATAAAAAAGCTAGCGTTGTGCAAGTGAGTTAACAGAACGTTATCATACTATTTTTTGGTATGAATTTACTGCCAAAAATTATGTACATTGTCTTTTAATTCTATTATTACTGCTTTATGAAATATACTTCCGAAATTATCATAGATCTCCATCGTGACGAGGTTGTCCGTAAATTGGATAATCCGGAAAACATGAAACATTGGCAACGGGGCTTAGTGGGTTATAAATTATTACAAGGTAGTCCTGGCAAAGAAGGTGCCAAAATGGAATTGGAATACCAAATGGGAAAACGAAACATGGTGTTGACTGAGACTATTACTAAAAACAACTTTCCTGAAGAATTTCACGCTCATTATGACACCAAAGGTGTTCATAATATTCAACAAAATTTCTTTCAAGAGACTACGGACGGAAAAACAAAATGGATTAGTGAAAGTGAATTTCAATTCGCTGGGTTTGGTATGAAATTAATGGGTTTTTTGATGCCTAGTGCGTTTAAAAAGCAATCCATGAAATACCTCAATGACTTTAAAAACTTTGCAGAGAACGACACGTCAATCGCCAAAGAAAACTAATGGAACGAATCAAATTAATTTGGGATTTTCGAGGCCCCAATGCCATACAAACAGCAAAACATCATGTTGTCCATTTAAAAGAATTTGTGGAAAGTGAATCCCTTCAACACACTCTTTGTGATATAGAAGAGCGCTCTGCGATGCAATGCTTGGCATATTTGGTGGTAGAAAAGAAACACATGAATGATTTACGTGATCGCCTAAAACCCCATAAAGGGCAGCTTTATCAAGAATCATAGCCAGACAGCAATCTCCTTATTTAATTATTGATGACACCCACAATGAAGATTAATCCATTCGATATTCCTTTCTGATATTTGGTATTTCGTTAAGGTCTTGATAAAACATTTCTATAACTTCAATATTTATAGTATCATTGCGGCAAAATTAAATACCTAATACTTATGAAGTTATTTAGAATCTTATTGTTATTTGTTTGTGTAAGTGGTTTTGCGCAATCTAAGGTAGGGACGATCGATGTAGATTTCGTTTTGAGCAAAATGCCTGAATTAAATGGCGTGCAGCAGCAAGTAGAAGCCTATGGAAAAGAGCTAGAAGTGGATCTAGACAAAAAAATGAAATCATATCAAGTGTCCGTAAAAGAGTATACGGATAATGAAGCTACGATGACATTAAATGAGAAGCAAACAAAGCAAAAGGCTATCATTGAAATGGAAAATGATATTTCAAAATTTCAGCAGAATGGAAACCAATTAATCGTTATCAAACGAGAAGAATACATGGGTCCTCTTTACGAAAAACTCGGGAAGTCTTTGGAGAAAATAGCGGAGACAGAAGGGTATACACAAGTACTATTGCGCGATAACAATGTAGTGTACATTGACAATCGTTATGATCTTACCCTAGCAGTATTAAAAGACATGGGCATCGAGGTAAAAGAAGGAGAATAATACTGTGCTCATCTCAACATATAAAAAAAGCCCTTCAATGAAGGGCTTTTTTTATATGTTATCTCGAATAATTTGGAGCTTCTTTGGTGATGGTCACATCATGTGGATGGCTCTCGTGAATCCCCGATGCGGTAATCTTCACAAAGCGACCTGTCTCTTTTAACGTGTCAATATCTTTGCTTCCACAATATCCCATTCCGGCTCGTAAGCCTCCAATAAATTGAGTCATACTCTCTAGCAGCTCTCCTTTATAGGGAACACAGCCTACGATTCCTTCTGGAACCAATTTTTTTATGTCATCTTCCACATCTTGGAAATATCGATCTTTAGATCCTTTCTTCATGGCTTCTACTGAGCCCATTCCTCGGTAACTTTTAAACTTTCTACCTTCATAGATAATAGTTTCTCCCGGAGATTCTTTTGTTCCAGCTAGGAGAGATCCTAACATGACACTATCTGCACCTGCCGCAATTGCCTTAGGAATATCTCCTGTATATCTAATTCCTCCATCTGCAATCACAGGAACACCACTTCCCTTAATAGCAGCAGCGACTTCTAGTACTGCTGAAAATTGTGGGAAACCAACCCCAGCCACCACTCGAGTTGTACAAATAGATCCTGGTCCAATTCCAACTTTTACGGCATCTGCTCCTGCCGCTACTAAATATTTAGCGGCTTCAGCCGTGGCTATATTACCAACAACTACATCCAACGAAGGGAAATTTTCTTTAACTTCTTTTAAAACAGTAACCACGCCTTCTGTATGTCCATGAGCCGTATCGATAATTACAGCATCCACATGTGCATCTACCAAAGCCTGTGCTCTTTCTACCGCATCTGCAGTTACTCCAAGAGCGGCAGCAACACGCAAACGACCGTAATGATCTTTGTTAGCGGTAGGTTTTAATGTAAGCTTGGTAATATCTCTAAAGGTGATAAGACCCAAAAGCGTTCCATCTTCCTCTACTACAGGTAATTTTTCAATTTTATTTTCCTGTAGAATAACTTCAGCTTCCTTTAAAGAAGTTCCCTTCTTTACAGTTACTAAATTTTCTGAGGTCATCACTTCACTTAAGTTTCTTTCGTAGTTTTTCTCAAAACGAAGATCTCGATTCGTGACAATTCCTATGAGTTTTCCATGAGCATCAACAATAGGAATACCACCAATGCTATATTCTTTCATGGTAGCTTGAGCATCTCCAACCGTTGCATTTTTGGTGAGTGTTACTGGATCTTGGATCATCCCACTTTCTGCACGCTTTACCTTTCTAACTTCTGCAGCCTGCTGCTCAATCGTCATATTTTTATGTAATACCCCAATTCCACCTTCTCGAGCCATAGCAATTGCCATAGCGCTTTCGGTCACAGTATCCATGGCAGCAGATACAATAGGAACGTTTAAGGATATATTACGAGTGAATTGAGTTTTAATAGATACCTCTCTCGGTAAAACTTCAGAATAGGCGGGCACTAAAAGTACGTCGTCGTAGGTTAGGCCTTCTCCTAGAATTTTGTTGTTGTGTGCAGTCATTGCAATTAAATTTTAATTCCGAAGTATCGGAAAGGATTACTATTTAATTGCGTGCAAATGTACGATTAAAAGTTGAACTATTCTCTTTTAAAAAGTTGAATTAACACAGCTCCGGCCGCAATTAGATACACCAGGGTCATAAGCGTTCCAGAAATCATTACTATCCACTTCATCCAAAGCATTCCTTTCCACATAAAATAGATACCACCAAAGGTAAGCAGTATGGAAACGAAAGGTTCTATCATTAAAAACCCTTTGAGTCGTTTAGGCAACGAAGTAATAGCTACAAGTCCGCCTAATAAAAAAAAGATAAAGGAAATAGATAAGACATGAGTGTGTAAAATGGTCAACATTTCACGCTCCCCTTTTTTAAACTTCATCACGGTAACTTCCTCTTGGTTTTCATTCCCAAGATAATTTTCTTCAATTCCACTCGGATGGTCACTATCGGTTTGTCGCACGAATGAAATTCCCGTAAAATAACCAACACTCAATACGATAATAAAGGCCGCAATAAATTGCTTGACATAAGAAGGAAGACTATGAATACGACCGTGTAATTGCATTTACAAGCTTTTTAGTTGCTGCAAGGTACCAATACTTTTTAGCAGTTCATTGATCGATCTAGTCATTGATCGCACAGAAATAGTAGCGCCACTAATTGGTATTATTTCCTGATTGTAACGTAACTCTCCTGTTTGCGATGAGTGTCCAATGAATTGTTTCAACCAACGTTTACTACCTATTTCTCCGCCATATTCTTCCCTATAAACTAGAACTTTACTTTTGGCTATAATGAAATCCTGATCAAACAGCACTAGATAATCAAAAGTTGCAGTTTTGCTAGGAGCGTTACCTATATAGCCATACCCTAATAAAGTCCCATTACTTTCAATTTTAAAAAAATTGTCCGATGTAAAATCGGCAGGAGTTTGCTCATTAACCGCTGACGAAATCTGTAGAAACGATTTCGAAAAATCATCGGTTTCATAAAATTTAGCGATCACCTTATCCGCTTTTTTACTCACTTTTTCAGGAATAGAAAAAGAGAAAGAAAGAAGTGCTACTAACACTAATAAGGTCATTTTTTTCATAAGGCTACAAAGGTATGCGTTATTCATTTCAGAAAAAAAATAAAATTTCAAAACCTCCTATTTAATATAGGAGGCTAAGAGACTTAATTAACACGTTAAACAATTTAACAAAAACTATTCCTTTTTAGAACCAAACTCCAATTCCGAAGTTTAATCTATTGGCAACATCGCCGTTTTCTACTTTATTATCTCTAAACTGATAGTCCCCTTTCACCACCACTCCCGGAGCGATATGGTAACTTAATCCTGTTGTAAGATCTGTACGATTATAAGCATCATTTGCTTCCAAAGCCCCTTCTGTACTAGCATGGGTATCATAATTCTCGTAACGAGCAAAGGCAAACAAACGTTGCTTAGCTCCAACGGGTAATAGATTATAAGAAACTTCGCCATAGTACCCCATAAGTGCACTTCCCAAATCTCTCCCTGTAAGGGTATTATAGTCTTCAGTATCACTTAGTGACGCATAGATGAATTGACCACGAGCTGCAAATCTTTGGAAGGCATACCGAGCGTCAAACCCAACCATTGAGATCCCAATATTAGCTCCGTCAAGTTCTTCAATTTCATCTGCTGCCTGAG